>DAIOEN010000192.1:0-14044 GCA_036746235.1 Vulcanimicrobiota bacterium
TCTGCACAGGTTGGATATATATGTGTCATCTTTACCCTTGAACATAATGCCCAGACTTTTTGATAGAGGCGAGAAACTCAGCTCTGACATCTTATAAAGATTTTCACTGAACAGTTCTTTGAGTTGTTTATACCGGGGAAATTTTTCATCTTCAATCCATGGAGCCAGCAGCTTTACCTCTCTATCAAATCGTTCAAGCTTATTTTCTTCCGACATTATCTTACCTCCGGTTAAAAAATTTTAAGAAGGAGAACTATCTCCTTCTTAATTAAGTATTACAGATAAATGCGTTATATGTTTTTAATCCCATCTTGCCCGGTATTCTTCCATACCCTTTTGCCATGCATCCAGTTCTGCCTGCTGGTTTTTTTCATCAGTTTTCAAAGGACGATAAACATCTTCCCATGTTCTATCTGTATTATATAAATATTTTTCCATACCTTTTTTATATGCTTCATCGTCAGATTTTAGCAGAGAAGGGTCTACTGTTTGCTCCATCAGTGCTTCCTGAATCAGAGCTCCTGTAGTTTCATATGTTTTATTCGACTGTGCAAAGGCTGATAATCTGCCTATATCACTCATGTCGATACTTTTATTCTGCCCTAATGTAACCTCTTCGGTCGGTTCTGATAGTGTCTGTTCTTTTGTAACTACATACCCTGCAGATATATCGTTTCTATAGGTTTTTAATGGCTTGCCCGGTTCGCCTTTATCTATAACTACATGACCTTCAGGTGTGTCGTTTCTATAGGTTTTCAGCGGCTTCCCTGGAGTACCTTCATTTTTGACTTCATGGCCTTCGTGTGCGCTATTTTTATAGGTTTTCAGAGGTTTTCCCGGAGTGCCTTCATTTAGAACTTCATGACCTTCTCTGGTATTAAAAGTGACATTTTTAAAAGGAATGACTGTACCTTCAGGCTTCTTTATTTGTTTATTCCCTAATCCCAGTAACCCAAACATAATGATCCCTCCCAGTGATAAAACAGATCTTTCTCTTATTATACCAGTTTTTTTATATATAACAATAAAAAAATTGTTAAAAAAATGTTAAAATTTTTCCAAATAAAAAAACAGGGACATCTGTCCCTGTTTTTTCTATTTATTTACTAGTTACCGAGTGTACGTGGTGAACCGTCATACCACTGTGCCGGTGAACCATCGGCTAATTTTCCACCTTCCTGAGGTGCGCCGCCGCCACCGCCCATGACCTGCATAAGTACCATTAATACATTTTCTACACTCATGCCTGAAACTTCAGACAGGTGCTGTAACAGTCCTTCTTCACCCATAGCATTTACCTGTTCTTCTGTAAGACTCTGGAGTGCGCCAACGAGCTGCATTACACCTGCTTCAGTTATGCCGCCGCCTTCTTCTGTTTTCGGATTTGAAGAAGGAACATTTCCGAGACTTGCCATGGCTTTAGACCAGCCTGTATCTTTGGCAAACTGAAGATCATTGTACTTATATTCAGGTCCTCCAGGGTTATCAGTGGGAGCATAAATGCTCAGGCCTTTGGAATTTGGATATTTTTCCGGATCACTTTCATTTGCTATAACAGCCTCGCTTATGGCTTTCCTTACATTTGCTGCAGCTTCTTTAAGCTTCGGATCTGATACGCCTTTTTCTAGTAGCTCTGCTACATGATTGAGGTCTCTCATGTCTGCATATGGTTTTGGCTGCTGCCATCCGCCGTAATTTTCAGCCTGCATAATGGCATCTTTTACTGCAGTTTTATTATCAGTATTTAAAATAGCCTTTGAAAGTTCATCTGATGCTTTTGTAACTCCGTCTACTTTTGTCAGATCTGTAGCAGAGAAGGTGCATATATCCTGCTGATGCTGTTCGTTGACCTTTACGACTATCTTTGCAAATTCCTCAGGAGATACATCTATCTTCTTTGTCATAGCGTTCTGTAACATACTGATAGAGTTAGACATTGCTCTGTTACTCTGTAATGCACCGGCATTGAATTTCTTTTCTGCTATGGCTTTCTTTAACATGCCAACAACTTCACCTTTTGTTGGAGGTGTACCCTTGGTGCCCTCTTTCATCATTCCGTCATAAGTCCAGCCAGGGCCGCCTTCTGTTTCTTCTGAAGCGAGAAGTATTTTTGCGTTATCTTTGAATTCATGGGCAACTTCTGCTGCTGCCATAAGACATGCGTCAAAGCCCAGTATATCAATCTTTTTGCCTGTGATTTTTTCTGCATCTGCAAGAGCCTGACTTAACTGAGGTGTAGACATAAATCCGCCCTGAGTATCATCGGCAATGGCTCCGGTGAAACCGCCGCCATGATCGTTCAGTACAAGAGCTACATGGTCAGATGGGAATTTACTCATCATATCTACGATGAATTTTGTCAGAGTTCCCGGTTTTGCCATATTTACATCCATACCATGATCTTCAAGTACTGGTGAATTTATCTGTTTCGGTGTCGTATCATGGGTTACATAAAAGGTTCTTGCACCTTTCCAGTTAATACTGGATGGGCCGCTCGGTGCTTTTTCTTCGCCTGTTTCTGTTTTTTCCATGTCTCTTCCCGGACCTACATCTATCATGGCAACGATATGGGTATTTTTATCAGAACCTACAAGTTCCTGATTGTCTATATTGTCTGCCTGGAATTCTTTTAAATTACAGTCTGCTCCGATATAGTTCATGAAAAGCCATTTTTTATGTTCTCCTACGGGAATGTCTGCTCTCTGGCTTCCTAAATCTACCTGATCGGCTGCCTTCTCAGAATTACTTTCTTTGGGTCTTATCTGGCCAGCTCCCTGACTGATTGCCTGGAAACCGCCTACTCTGTTGATGTCCATTTATTTTACCTCCTGTTATAATATTTTAATTGCTTTACGCAAATTCTAACCTCTTTTAACTTCTTTTATTATAATAATTCTTTTCTGTTATTACAATAGGATTATGTTACAGAAATGTTAACATTTTATAAAAAATTAAAAAGGAGTAAGAAAAATCCTTACCCCTTCAAAATGTAATTATTCTACTATTGTTTTCTGATTGGTTTTGGCGACCCGTCAGGCCATACAGGAACAGGCGGGTTTGCATGGAGGGCACTCATTGTCATACCTTCCCAGTCTTCTCCTCCGCCATAGTTGTCTCCTCCGCCACTTCCACCGGGTACCTGTATTTTCCCCAGTGAGTCTATAGCTTCATCCCACTGTGTATCCTGGGCAAACTGAAGTTCTTTGTAATCTGCGCCAAGCCCTTCTGATTTCATTTCGCCATATATATGTAATCCTTTTGAATTGGGGTGTTCAGAAGGAGAATTTTCGTTGGCTATTATTGCTTGGGTGAGAGCTTTTTTTACTCCCAGAGCGGCTTCCTTCAGGGCAGGATCTTTTACTGCCTGTTCAATCAGGCCTGCCATATGATCAAGGTCTCTCATGTCTTTATACGGGGCCCATCCGCCTCCGTAATTTTCGGCCTGCATTATAGCTTTCTTTACTTCAGCTTTTTCATCTGTTTTAAGAATCGCCCTGGCAAGATCGTCAGTGGCTTTAGCAAGATCTCCCATTTTACTCAGATCTGTAGCGGAAAATGTTGGTATATCTTTTTGATGATCTTCATTTACTTTGACAACAAGCTTTGCAAATTCTTCAGGAGATACGTCAATTCTCTTTGTCATAGCTTCCTGTAATTTTTGCAATGCTTCTCCTTTTCCGCCGGCAAGCATTGGCGAATAGGTCCAGCCGGGGCCTCCTTCAGTTTCTTCTGAAGCAAGGAGTATATTTGCATTGTCTTTAAATTCATAGGCTGCCTGAACATCAGCCATAAGACAGCAGTCAAAACCGAGTATGTCAATCTTCTTACCGGTAATTTTTTCTGCATCTGCAAGAGCCTGTTTTATTTGAGGCATAGTGAACATCCCGCCGTTTGTATCATCCGATATGGCACCTGTCCATCCGCCGCCGTGATCATTCAATACAAGAGCTACATGGTCAGATGGAAACTTTGTCATGCTATCTACAATGAATTTTGTAAGGGTTGCAGGAGATGACATATCAACATTTAATCCGTGATCTGCTATAACAGGGGAATTGATCTTTCCTTCCGCACTGTCTTTTGTTACATAAAAGGTTTTTCCGCCCTTCCAGTCAATAGCAGACGGCTTTTCTTTATCTTCTTCAGGAACTTCCCCTCTTCCAGTGGGGCCTACATCCATCATGGCCACAATATGAGTATTTTTATCAGAACCAGCCAGTTCCTGGTTGTCAATATTAAGAGCCTGAAATTCTTTCAGATTGCAGTCTCCGCCTATATAATTCATAAAAAGCCACTTCTTGTGGACTCCTTCAGGAACGTCTGCTTTATGACTGCCAATATCTAACTGATCCGATACTTTCTGTTCTGTTTCTTTTTGTTTTATCTGACCTGCTCCACCGGTAAGCTGTGTGAAACTGTTAAGTCTGTTAATTTCCATTTTATTACCTCCTTAAGCTGGTTGCCACTGGCAAAATTATTTCTATTTATCTATTGTCCATTATATAGATTTTGTAGTTTATTACAAGATGGTTTTTTGAAATAGTTGTTACATATTTGTTAACTTTATGATAAAAAACAGGGCTGTCAGAGACAGCCCCGTTTTTTTATTAAAAACTATTTTAAAAACTATTCTTTATTTTTACGTACAGGGAATGGTGAACCATCTGGCAGAAATTCAGGTGTGTCAGATGGGGCAGCTGAGAAGTCGGCACCATCCCATATAGTACCGGTGCCATCATTCCATATAGAACCGTTACCATCGTCAACATAACTGCTTCCTCCGGGTGCTTTGCCTACTTCTTTAAGAGCATCTCCCCATTTTGTATCCTGGGCAAAAGCCATATCGCCGTATTTGTAGCCGGGACCATTTCCTGCAGTGGTAGGAGCATATATGGTCAGACCTTCGGAATTCGGATATCTTGAACTGTGTTCATTTGCAATTATGGCATCTTTGAAAGCTTTTTTAACGTTGGCTGCTGCTTCTTTTACTGCAGGATCTTTTACTGATTTGCCAACATTGTCAGCCAGATTATTCAGATCTCTGAGATCTTTGTATGGATTGTAACCTCCGCCGTATTTGTCCCCCTGTTTGAATGCTGTTTTTATAGCTCCTTTTTCATCTGATGCAACAATACTATCTTTAAATGCAATTACTGACTGTGCAAGGGCATCCATTTTTGTTAAATCAGTAGCTGAGAAGGTTGGAATATCTCTCTGATGTGCTTCGTTCTGTTTTACGACTATCTTGGCAAAATCTTCAACACCTACTGTTATTCTCTGCCCTAAAGCTTCCTGAAGCTGTTCAATAGCATTTGACATTGATTTAGCTGCTGCTTCTTTGCCGTCTCTTAACATTTCGTTATATATCCAGCCAGGACCACCTTCTGTTTCTTCAGAGGCAAGCAATATTTTTGCATCATTTCTGAATTCATATGCAGGTTCTACTTCTGCCATAAGACATGCGTCAAAACCTATAATATCTAATTTTTTACCTGTAATCTTTTCTGCATCTGCAAATGCTTTGTGAAGGTTTGGTATGGACATAAATCCACCATCAGTATCATCGGACATTGCGCCAGATAAACCTCCGCCATGGTCATTCAGTATGAGAGCAACATGTTCTGCAGGAAATTTCTTCATAGTATCTACAATAAACTTTGTCAGTACTGCAGGGTCAGACATATCAACATGATTACCATGTTCTGCTATAACAGGAGAATTAACTCTATCCGGAGTTGTATCTTTTGTCACATAAAAAGTTCTTGCACCTGTATAGGTTCCTCCAAGTGGATTTTTGCCGGGGCCTACATCGATCATTGCTACAATATGTGTATTTGCATCAGAACCGACTTTTTCCTGGTTATCAATATTTCTTTCCTGAAATTCTTTTAAATTACAATCTGCTGCTATGAAATTCATGAAGAGCCATTTTTTCTGTACTCCTTCATCTACTTTCCCTGAACCGAGTTGAACCATATCACCGGGAGCTGCCTCTGCTTCTTTCTTCGGTTTTGCTGCCGCACCTGCTGTTAACTGTGGTGTGAAACCTATTCTGTTAATGTCCATTAATAATACCTCCTAAAATTTTTTTATATCATAAATATTAAATATTTTTCTATTTTTCCTTGTCACTAGAAACATTATATTTTTTTTTACATAAAATTACAATATAATTTTAAAATAATATGTTACAGAATTGTTAACATTTGTTCACTTTTTTCATGAAATAAAAAAAGATTAATAAATATCTCTTAATCTTTTTTTATAATCTCTTATAAGAATTTATTTTGCTATAAGCCAGTCCTCAGAAAATCCGTTAATCGCAGACGGAAGAGCAGAGGGAAGGCTTTGGCTCTGTATATTATTTGATCCGGAATTCCCTTCATCCAGATTTTTCAATGCGTCAGCCCATTTAGTATAGTGTTGACCATCGGATAGAGTTTGTTGTGATGCTGGACCGGGGGCATAGACAGTTACATTTCTGGTTCCTGGTAACTCTGGTAACTTCCATGCAGGCACGGGTTGACTGGATAGAGTTTTTTCAAGGTCAGGGTCTGCGATAAGGAATCCTCCATCTGGATTGAATGAAATCTCTCCATGTTTAACAGCATCGTTAATGGCTGTTAAACCTTCCAGTGTAGTTGCTTTTTTATATAGTTCTTCCGACCCTGGATTTTCCTTTAACACTGTGGACATTGTTCTTAGTTCCCTGGTACCTGGATCTATAATGGCACTGTATGTTGGTAGTTCACGTGACGGGGTCATAAAATCCCATTTCTTGCCATATTCGTCAGGTTCTCTGCCTGCCGTCTCTGTAAATTTCTGCATCTTCCCCGGATCTTTCGCTGTATCTACAAGTAATCCGGTCATTTCTTCCGGGCTCATATAGGGTGTTTTGTCTTCCTTTATAGCCTTTTTCTGTTCTGTATTACCGCCTTTCAGGTCTTTTATAAATTTTTCCGTAGCTTCCTTTGAGGCAGCAAGGCATAAGTCAAAACTCACTGTATCTATCTTATCTAATTGAGGAGATTGTCTTTCTTCTGCAACCTTTGGTTGTATTTTTGTTTTTCCAGATGTTCCTATAAGGTTTCTTACATTGCTGTTATTACCAATTAAAATACTCATAACGAAGTCTCTCCTTTTCTCCATTTTTTTATTTGAAAAATTTTAGTAAAAACTACTTTTTCTGAATTATTAATCTTTATTTTTTTTTATTAACATTTATTATATCTTATATTTTTAAAACTACAATATAATTTAAATAATTTATGTTACAAAGTTGTTAATATTTGGAAACCTTTTTCCCTAATATTTTCATAATCAACGATAAACGTTCTTCCGCTCGTTGTAATCGACCTCTAAGATAATTATCAAATAACTTCCTCCTATAACAATATATCCTTCGAGGAAATAAAAAGTTTCACTTTGAAAAATAATTTATATGTTTTTTTATAACCTGTCCGGAAATCTGCTCCAGATTTCTTTTGCCTTTGTTGCCGGATCTGATTAGAAATTAAAAGGATTAATTTTTCTTTAATAGAATATAGTGTATTTCATAACTTATTAGAATTTAAATGCTTTGTGACATGTGACGGGGTTACATCCCTGCGCTTACGCTTTACGCATTACGAGATCATTATTTATGGATATTTATGAAACTAACTATAATATGTATTCTGCAGTGATTGCACTTAAATTCAGTTCATAATAAGCCTTGCGTTACGAAGCGCCTGTCACGATAAATAAATAATATGTTGAAAAAAAAGGAAAATTTTTTGTTATATTTTATAAATAAATTACTTTTTTTGCTTATTATAATTGTATCTGTTATATGTCAGGAAAGCTGTAATATTGAAAAAAATATGGCCACTCCTTCCCCTGCTTATTCTCCCACTCAATCAGTTGTCAGTGAAAATCCTTATTCTCCCGCAGAATCCTCGTGGCCTCTATTCTCACATGACCGGGGCCATACAGGATTTACAAATAATCTTGGCCCATCGAAAGGAAATCTTAAATGGATATTTAAAACCGGTGGCCCTGTATATTCATCTCCTGTAACAGGTGTTGACGGGGTGGTATATACCGGGTCGGATGACTCTAATTTTTATGCCATAAATCCTGACGGAAGTATTAAATGGAAATTCAAATCAGGCGGTAAAATCAGATCTTCGGCTGCTGTAACACGAAAAGGAACTATCTACTTTACCTCTTTTGATGGTTTTTTCTATGCCCTGAATTCTGACGGCACAGAGGCATGGAAATTTAAGACAGGCGAAAAACAGATAACAGCTACATCATCCGTATCTATTAATAATGAAGGAATTATCTATTTTACGGTTTACGGAAAAAAATCAGGCAATCTTTATTCTCTGTCGCCGGAAGGTAAGGAAATATGGAGAATAAAAACGGCAGATAAAGAGGCTTCTGTTGTGACAGGTAAAAACGGGACTGTATATCTCAGTGATTACGGAATTTCTGCCATAAACCCTGACGGCACGGTGAAATATCATAGAGGAAAAAATGCCACATCAAAACCTTCTCTCAGGGAAGGCGATGTTCTTTATATATCAGAATCTTCTGATGAAAAATATAATTTTATGGCAATTTCCGAAAAAAATAAGAAATGGTCTGTACCTCTTAATGCTATGATGGCCGCTTCTGCTTCTATAAGCGGAGAAGGTTCTATTTTTATTACCTGTTATGACGGAAAAATTTACTCCCTTGATTCAATAGGAAATATAAACTGGTCTCACCAGACTTCCGATATAATAAGGAATTCCCCCGCAATAGACGGAGAAGGAAATGTTTACACAGGATCTTATGACGGGAAATTTTATGCCTTCGCCAGAACAGGAGAGATATTGTGGACTCTTCAGACAGGAGATGCCATAGAGTCATCTCCTGCAATAGGTGATAAAGAAGACCTTTATTTTTCTTCCCTTGACGGATGCGTTTACGCAGTTCATTCAGGTGATAAACAGGTTACTGTTACGCCTGTTCCGCCTGAAACTGTTCCGGCTCTGACAGGTAATCTTTACTGTCAGAACGGTGAAAGAAACTGGAAAAGTTCTTTTAATGGACCTTCAGTGCCATCATTAAAATGGACTCAGAGACTCGAAGATGTTCCTGTTACATCTCCTCTTATAACGGATGATGGTAATATATATGTAGGTACAGGTGAAAGAGATGAACCTTCAAAGATTTATTCTCTCGACGGAAACGGAAAGATAAGATGGATTTTTGACGGAATAGGGAATACCAGGGCAAGTCATGCTGTTGCCGATGCTTCCGGCAGTATATATTTTACTACATGGAATCAGAAGATTATCTCTCTCGGAGCTGACGGAAAATTGAAATGGTCTTTTACCTGTGGCGACAGTTTTAAATATCCTCCTGCCATCGGGAAAAACGGTCTGGTTTATGCCTGCTGCGGAAATGAACTTTACTGTCTTAATAGTAAAGGTATACTGCAATGGCAGGTTCAGTTTGATGATCTTGTTTGCAGTAAGCCACTTGTCGGAGCCGACGGGTATATATATCAGCCTGCAGGAGACGGATATTTATTTAAGATAAAGGAGAAGATAAAAAAGAAAATAAGCATAGCAGGTAATATTATATCTGCTTCTATGGATACATATGGAAATATCTGTCTTGTTTCAAGAGAAGGAGTATATTTATATAAACCTGACGGAAAGAAGCTGAAATTATATGGTACAGAAGAGGGAGAAACTATCCAATTTGAACCGGTATTTCTTTCAGGTGGAGATATTACTGTAATTACCGGTAATATCAGAAAAAACTTATGGAAATTACTCCGTCTGGGTGAAGTTCTGAAATGGGAATTTCAACTGAAAAAACCGGCCTGTTCCAATATAACAGACAGATATGATAATATTTATATTACTTCCGAAGATGGCTCCATAACAGTTCTTTCTCCGGGAGGCAATAAAATAGAAGAGTTTAAATCAAGGGGATCTATCTTTAATTCTCCGGGCATTTCATCTGATGGCAATATTTTTCTTGTATATTCCGTTATTGACAGGAAAACAGGTAAATCTATGAAAAGCGGTATAGAAAAAATAACTCCTTCCGGCCTGTTAGAAGAGTTTTATTCTTTTTCCGGTTCTTCGTCAGCTCCTGCCATAACAGGTAATGTATATTTAGTTTCATCAGATAAGCTTTTTGCTCTCACATCTAAAGGAAAAATAAAATGGTCTCTTCCGATCACTTCTTCTGTGACAAACAATCCTGTTACAGACAGAGATGAAAATGTTTTTCTCGGATGTGAAGACGGTCAGATTGTTGCAATTAACAGAAATGGTGTCTATTCATGGAGTTTTAAAACAGGAGGAACTGTTTATGGTTCACCTCTTATAGAAGGAAATTATATCTATTTCAGTTCTGATGACGGATACCTTTATTGTCTTAATCTGAAAGGAAAGAAGGAATGGAGCTTTTATACAGGTGCTCCGGTAAAATCATCTCCTGCAATGAAGGACGGTGTTATATATATAACCTCTGATAACGGTTGTTTCTATGCGTTAAGTAAAAAAGGTAAGCTTAATTGGAAATTAAATGTAAATTCTGCCTCTACTCCATGTATTTCTTCGAAGGGTATCTTTTTAATCAATAAGGAAGGTCATTTAATATCAATAAAGGAAGGAAAGATACTCTGGAATTATAATTTCAGAGGAAAATATTCACCCGGTTTTGACAGAGATACTGTATATGCCGTAAGTAATGAAGGTGTTTTATATGCCATAAAATCAGACGGAACATTGAAGTGGACCTTTAAAGCCTCCGGAGCTATAAAAACTCCTCCTCTTGTTGACATGTCAGGGACTGTATATTTTGCTACAGATAAAGGACTGGTTTACGCAATTAACAGTCATGGTATAAAAAAGTGGTCATTTAAATTGAAATATGGTAGAGCCGTTTCGTTAAATATATCTTCTGAAAAATTCTTATATATAGTATCAGATGCAGGATATATTTATGTTTTTGGAGAATAATTTAAAGGTATAGGAATTTTCATTTTTGACCGGGATTTATAGGATTTATGAGATTACCAGGATGATAAATAGAATTACTTTACTTGAAATTTCTAATCCCGGTAATTCTTTAATCCCGAAAATTCCGGTTAAAAATAAAGCTTTAGATAAAAACTATTTGGAGGCAGTTTATCTAAATAATTTATCAATAATTCTGAAGTGAACCGTGACTGGTCACTGTCACTGCTCACTGCTCACTGATATTACGGGATGGTAATAGCTATGAATGTACTTGTGTTAAATTCAAGTTATATGCCTGCAGGTGTAATAGGCTGGAGAAAAAGTATAAAATTATTATTTATGAATAAAGCCGATATAATAGAGCCTTCGGAATATATGATAAAGGGAATCAACAGAGATTATGTAATCCCTGATGTAATAAGACTTAAATATTACAGCAGAGTATCCTATACAAGTTATAAATACTGCAGAACAAATATTTATAAAAGAGACAGATACAGGTGCAGATATTGTAATAAATTGCTCAGGGTAAGCGGGCCTATTACCATAGATCATATAGTTCCAAAATGCCGTGGAGGGAAAGACACATGGGAGAATACAGTGACTTCATGCCTTGAATGTAATCATAAAAAACGTGATCTTACCCCTGAAGAAGCAGGTCTGTCATTAACTCCCGGCAGCCTTAAGCCTACCTATTTTATAAGTCTTGCCAATTTAAATCCCAAATGGATTAAATATATACCCATATCTTGAAAAAAATGTTAAATAGTTTATAATAAGATCAGTTCCCGACGGAAGGAGGGCCTATTATGTTCTGTCAGAAATGTGGTCATGAGAATGCAGATGACTGTATATTCTGTGTGTCATGCGGTGAAAATCTTGAATGTCAGATGGAAGAAGAGACAATAAAAGTAGACTCTGCCTCATCTTATAAAAAAATAGATAAGTCTGATATGACAGGTGGAGAAAAGATGTCTCATCAGGAAGAAGCAAAAACACCTCCGCCTTCAGATAATACCTTTTCAGATTCTTCAGGTAATAATTTTTCAGATTCTTCAAAAGCAGGGCAACCTACCAATAATCTGGCTTCTATCAGCCTTGTTCTTGGTGTTTTTAATATATTCATCTGTTGCGGTTCATTCGTAATACCTCTGGTCGGTCCTATATGTTATATAGTTTTCCCTTTGATAAGTCTGGTGGGGCTATTACTTGGCATAATAGGGAAAATTCAGATTTCCAGAAGCGGAGGAACACAGAAAGGCAACGATGTAGCTATAATTGGTATAGTAATAAATGCAATATGGGTTGTTCTTTTTATAATAAATATAATTCTTGTGTTATGTGGAGTGGTGGCAATAAATTTAATGCCATTGCTTCTGGATAAATTAGATAAGTTTAAATAAGCATATTTTCTTTTTATAAGAGGACATTTATTGCATTTATTGAGATATTCTTCCGACTTTCCTGCCATATTTCTTACTTCCGGCACAGAATTATTCCATCCGTATGTAAGATTTCCCTTTCTGAGATCATATATACAGTCTTTATGACAGAGGGAAGAACAGAGGCGGAAATATCCGTCATAAATCATTGTAAAACTTCCGTTACCTGCTCCGCATTTAAAAAGCTGGATGCTGTTGCTGTTAAAGGCGGTTTTTATCCATCAGGCAGCTATTCTAATCCTGTTGGTGCTACTTCAGATACTAACCGGGCCATGCGTGGCGGCGGATGGAACTCTGGCAGGACGTGCTTACAACCTCAATCCTTATGACCGCTATAACGATCGCGGTTTCCGCCCTGTGAGGAGATATTATTAAGTGTCAGAATCACGGAGTGCGACACGAAGCTATCTAAATGATTGTTATGCTTAACAAAAGAATATTATAGAAAAAACTAATTTTTCTTCGTAAGAGCCTGCCAGGCAGAAGCTTTTTATGGGTACCCTTTTACCTGTTACGGTACTTAGGGGAAGGTGAATTAGTAATAATTCGCCTTTACCCGACTTAATCTGATTACACTGATGAGACTGATTTATTTGGTCAAAATAAATCCGTGTCATCCCATAATCCGTGTCAATCCGTGATTCAGACTCTATTTATCCGTCAGGTGATTAAAAACGAAGGAGACTGTTCGCCTCATCCTTTTAACTGTTTTCCAGTTCTTTCAGTATCGTATCTATAAAAGCCTTACCTTTTTTCTTTATTAATTTAGCGAGCATTTCATCATCAAACATACGTGCTATACTTTCTTCATCTCTTTCTTTCAGGATTTTTCCAAGAAATTTATCGTCTTTTTTTTCAAGGATTTTCCCAAGAAATTCATCATCAAAGAATTTATTTATACTTTCATTTTCTTCAGAAAGTTCCTTTATTTTCTTCATAAGCTCATCATTCCAATATCTTCCCGGAATTCCTCAAAAATCGATTGAAATGCTCTGTCATATTTCTGATAAGGTTCTTCTTTTTTTCTTTGTTTTCTACCAGAGTCTTTTTTCTGCACAAAAAATACTCCTTTAAGCTCACTATCTCTCTTTTTAATTTTAGCATGTAGGGTTGGAAATGTCTATGTTTGTTTCCTATAAGAGTAGTGTAAAATAAAAGCTGGTTGTTATAATTGATTATAATTATTATTTTTATAAACTCTTTTAAATTCAATGTAAAATTGGTATTATATATAAGGAAGGTAAATAAGGAGGTGGATGTTATGATTACCCGTGAAGAGATAATCAAACGTCTGGACAAACTTACCATTGATATTGTCGAGTTAAAAGTAGTTTTTGAAGAGATATGGAAGGAAGAAGGTGTTACTAAAGATTTAACCAGGGATTTTCTGGAAAAATGTGGAGGCTGGGAAGATACTCGAAATTCAGAAGAAATCATTGCAGACATTTATTCTGCACGCATTAATTCAAATACAGAATTTAATAAGGAGTCATTATGAAGTTGCAGTATATTTTAGATACTGATATGTGTATAATAATAAGTCCTCGAATCCATAAAACAACATATAAAAATATATAATTTTATATAGAA
>DAIOEN010000193.1:0-14037 GCA_036746235.1 Vulcanimicrobiota bacterium
ATACCTCATTCCCTTACCACAAGGTGAGAAGAATTTTCACTCTTCGAGGCTGTATTATCAGAGGATTCCATTCGAATTTAAATTCTTCAATGCTTTCTCCGAAAATTCTGTTATCTCAGATATATCCTCTTTTGCTCTCGGATGGGCCTCTTTATAAACATGTTCCAATCTTTTCTGGGATACATCCAGATATATCTGAGTTGTGGCAAGACTTGCATGGCCGAGTAATTCTTTTATTGTCACCAGGTCGGCTCCTCCTTCAAGCATGTGAGTGGCAAAGGAATGTCTCATAGCATGAGGTGAAGACCAGGGAAGAGCAGATTTTTTTACATATTTGGAAAACATATGCTGTATGGCTCTTACTGTCATAGCACCGCCTTTCTGGCTTATAAAAAGATTTTCTACGTCCGTATCCTTCGGCCTTACCAGCATATATTCCTTTACGGCATCAATGGCTACATTATTAATAAAAACAATCCTTTCTTTATTTCCTTTTCCTATGACCCTTGCAGAAGCAGTATCGAAATTTATCTGTGTCAGTCCAAGCGAAGCAAGTTCACTTATACGAAGGCCGGTAGCATAAAATAATTCCATTATAGCCTTATCCCGGGTTTTTCTGAATATTTCATTTTCAGTCTCATGAGGAGATGTATCGACGCTGTTTATAAGCATATCGACTTCATTCATTTCAAGTGCTTTAGGTAATCGCTTCGGAGGTTTAAGCGATTCTATTTTATTCAGCGGAGAATTTTTTATAAAACCTTCTTTTTCCAGATAATTGAAATAGGATTTTATGGCAGAAATTTTCCTGTTTAAACTTCTGGCATTATTTTTTCTGTCCAGTTTTAAATAAGACAGAAATTCCAGAACAGTTCTGTGATCTATTTCCTCAAGAGTTAATTCTTTTTCCAGATAAGGAGAAAGAAATTCAAAAAATTTTTTTAAATCATGTTCGTATGCTTTAATTGTTCTGGATGCCAGATTTTTTTGAACAGTCATATAAAGAAGAAAATCTTTAATATAATAACCACGTTTTTTTTCTATATTATTCATAAATAAACTCCTTGTACCGTAATAATTTTATCAGGGGAAGACCTGAATAAAATACACAAAATGTCGTTAAATATTGATTTAACGACATTTTGTGTGAAATTTAATAAAAAAATAAAAAATTCTCTTTATCCATAGTTATAAAGATGATTTTAACTGCATATACCACTGGCCATCATCGGCTTTTTGAAAATAAAAAATCATTTCCATATCTTTAACTTCACCTGTATTAAGAACTTTAAAAATTGTTCTCGTTTTTACTTTTGATCTTTTTCCACTGCTATCGATTTCTATATCTTTGACTTCATATTTCATAATGTCCAGAAATTCAGGTTTTACGAAAAATTTTTCTTCAATTAATTTAGGTATATTTGCATTTTTTTGATCTTCTGCATTATGATATGTTGCGGCTTTTTTAAAATCTTTATATTCAACATCTTCAAGAAAACTTGTAATTTTACCTGAAAGAATATCCTTATCCTGATTCAGTGCAAGATTAATATTACCCAGTTTAATACTGTATCTGGAACCTGCCACAAGAACCACAGCAGCTATTATTATTAAAAGAAATATTAAAATGCCAAGTTTTTTCATAAAATTACACTCCTTACTCTGAAATCTTCATTGATATAATAGAAATAACTAAAAAGGTAATCGTAAAAAGGAAAAGTATACAAATATCCTGAAAGATAATGCCATAATTTATTGTTGCAGCTGTTATTTGCTTCATACCTTCAAAACCCCATTTAACAAGCATCATTTTCTCTATCCACACAGTAATACCCTGATGTAAATCCGATGGTATAAGGATTTCGGAAAAGAGTATCTGAGGAATGATAAGTAACGGAACAAGGGCAACAGCTTTATCCTCATTTCCTACAACAGATGAAAGCAATAAACCAAGTGATGTTCCGCCAAGTGAACACATAAATAAGGATATAAAAAGCATCAATTTATTTCCCGGCAATCCTACATATTGATCTACTATTATAAGTAAGATTAAGCACTGAATAAAGCTTAATACACCCAGGACAAACATTTTTGACAGTACGTAGGAACCGGTAGAGAGATTTACCATTACTTCTCTCTGATAAACAGGTCGTTCCTTTACAATTTCTCTGCATGAATTTATACATCCGAACCATACGGCAGTAAGACATATTACAAAATAAAGAGTTTTATCTGCATCGGTATTTTTCCATGCCAGGGCTATAAGTGCCGCAATAATAGGTGATTGTAAAAAAAGTATTAATGTATTTTTTATATCACCAAGTATTACATCAAGATATCTTTCAGAAAGAACAGAAATCTGCCTCATATCAAAAAGATTATTGAATTTCATACTCATCATGTTCCCTCCTCATTTTTGTTGTATTTGTGGCATTTGTCTTCCAATAACCATTTTATCATATAATCCGGAATTCTGGTAACTATTTGCCCATGTTTCTCCGTCTGCTTCTTCAAGTTTTTCATATATTTCCAGGAATCTCGGCACTTGAAAATATTTCAGGGCATACTCAGGGGGGCCGAAATAGGCAAGCCTGCCTCTCACCAGTATAACTATTAAATCCAGATAGCCTACACTTTCCATTATATGAGTTGAGAGGAGAACAGTACGTCCTTCATTTGCAAGAGTCCTGAAGAGTTTCATCATTTTACATTCAAGGCTTGGATCCAGTCCTGCAGTAGGTTCATCCAGGAAAAGTAGAGGCGGCTTTGTAATAAGTTCAACACCTATGCTCACTCTTTTTCTCTGTCCGCCGCTCAATCTGCTTATATTAGTTTTTTTTCTGTCTTCCAGTTCAATAATTTTGAGAATTTGCTCTAGTCTTGTCTGTATATATTTTTTATCTGTGTTAGGAGGCAATCTCAATAATGCCGTATAATAAAGAGCTTTATATACGGACAGGGTTTTATGAATAATATCATCCTGTGGGACATAGCCTATAAGGGATTTAAATTTATCCAGATTGGTGTATAGTTCAAGTCCATTTATATAAATTTTACCAACTTCTGCTTTTATGTATCCGTTGAGAGATTTTATTAATGTACTCTTTCCACTGCCGCTGGGGCCCAGAATTCCTATTAATTCACCGGGATAAACACTGAAAGATATATCTTTCAGAAGCATCCCCCTGAGACCGACTTTTTTACCTAATTTTTGTATATCTATTCTGGTACCCTGTATTTTTTCTAATTCTCCCATAATAGTCCCTTTCTATGAATAACTTTTCTATAAAATTCTCACGTCACCTTTCTGTGGAATATATACCATTCAAGAGTTAACAATATGAGAACAAGAAAAGCCAGAATTTTCCAGAATTCTTTCCTGACCGTTCTGTCAATTGTTGAAGAATTTACACAGGTCTTCCCTATCAAAATTGACTTTCCGGGTTTTATATTGGATTCCCCGCTATCTATAAGATTGGCTGCTATATGCTTTTCTTCTTTTCCATATTTAACTCTATATATACCTGCATTAAATGTATTTGAGAAATTTTTTTTCCCATCCATGTACACCTCAGAGCCATCAGGTATAATAATTTTTATATTATAATTCGATATTTTAATTGTGTTTCCTGTTTTTATCACATCTTCTGACATATCTGAAGATGTATGATTGAAATACTGAATTATATTGGAAAATAAAATAGGGAAAGCCGGTCTGAATAGAAGGTCAGAATTATAAAGAGAAAAACCGATAAATAAAGCTTTAAAGTTTTCTTCAATAAGACTACATATAAGAGGAGTATCTTTTGCTTCAAGTAACACCTTTCCTGATACCGGTTCGGTAATTTTAAAGGCTTTTTCTATATGAACATCGGAAAAATCGACAAATCTCATTACAGGATGTTCTTTATCCCGGGCAATTACATGGGGATTTTCTATTTCTCCATTTATCTTAAAATTATCTGTATTTATTTTTGTTCCAAGAAAAACAAAATTACCTCCCGGCATAGCAGGCACTTCTCCTCCATCGAATATTACAAGATCATATGTTTTTGCAGAAGAATAATCAGAAGGAGTTGATATAAAAATCTGAAGTCCCGGTAAAATGGATAAAAGATGTTCAAGGAAAGGATTTCCATCGGTAACAAGCAATATTTTCATAATGGCAGGAGGAGAAATAACAGCATAAGCATTATTATCAATAGCCAGGTCATCATCAATATCGAGTTTTACATTAACTTTTCCTTTTTGAGCATTTATTCCATGAAAAATTTCCCACTGGCTCTCACCTTTACCTGTATTGATTTTATGTGCATCAATAAGTTTATCGTCAAGATAGAGTTCCATTGAAAATTTTTTAGTTTCATCTGAAAAGTTACCTGTTTCAACCATGACCTCTATATCTGTAGAAAAAGGAGATCTTCTTAATTCTATATTTGTTATACCTGCATTATTACAGCTATTTCCAAATGGTATAAATATTACCGGCGGCATCTCTCCCATATTCTCTAACTGTGGGAAAGCACCATCACTGAGAAGAAATATTTTTCCGTCACGATAATTTTTAAGACTGGCAGAGGCCAGTACAAGAGCATCTCTCATACTGGTGGAACAGTCATATGGTCTTATCGTTTTTATAATTCTGCTTAAAACTCCTTTATTATTAGTAAAAGTAGATTCTACTCTGGCAGAGCAACTTGCACTTATGATCATCATTTGATCATGGGTATTCATCTGCTCAATAAGCCTGAGAGCACTGTTTTGAGCTTCGGAAAATCTGGTTTTGCCAGTGTCTGTGGACTGCATACTGGCTGAATTATCTAAAATCAGAGCTATATGATCACCACCCTGAAATTTTGTATTAATATATGGTCTGGCTCTGGTAAATATAAGCAACAATAAAGCCAGAATCTGAAGTATTAAAAGAAGGTTATTTCTTAACTTCTGGAAAGGTTTATCAGCCCGTGCGTCACTGTATGATTGAACCCATAGAAAAATATTGGATACTATTACCGGTTTTCGCCGTAATTTCAGCAGATAAAAGAGTATAATAAGAGGAATAAGAGCAAGAAAAGAAAAAGCTCCGGGATAAATAAAATTCATCTGACCAGTTCCCCTTTTCTGAGAGCATTCATTATGAGATTGTCAAAAGGACAGCCTGTAGATGTTACTATATGCTGAAATCCTCTGGTTGCAGCAAAATTATAAATATTATCTATATAAGCAGTTAAATTTTTCTTATAAATATCTATAAGTGTCTGATTTAAGGTCATTTCTTTAGTACTGTTTGTTTCCCTGTCTATCAGTTTTATATTGCCTGTCATATCGGGAGAAAATTCCTGAGGAGCAAGAATTTGTATAAGAAATGGTTCGAATTTTTTATACAGAAGAAATTTTAATCCTTCTTCGTAACCATTTTTATCAAAAAAATCAGATATTATTATAACCAGTCCCGGGTTGGAAAATCGCATGGCAAAATTCTTAAGAGATTGATTTAAATGAGTAACTTCTCCGGGTTTAATTGTTTGAAGGTGACGGAGCAAATTTAAAAATTGCCCTTTTCCCCTGGCAGAATTAATTTCAATATGAATATTATTATCAAAGGTCATAAAACATAATCTATCCATATTTGTCAGTGCTATATAACCTAGAGATGCGGCTATTTTTATACTGTAATCCAGTTTGTCGGGATTACCGTAATCCATAGAAGAACTTGTATCAAGTAATACATATACATAAAGATCTTCTTCCTCCAGAAATAATTTTAAAAATAACTTTTCCAGCCTGCCATAAAGGTTCCAATCAATATAGCGAAGATCATCGCCAGGGACATAATTTCTATAATCGGAAAACTCGGGGCTTATTCCTTTTCTTTTACTCCTGTGTTCACCTTTAAGGCTGCCCTTAAAAACTTTCCTGGAAAGAATACTCAAATATTCAAGTTTTCTTATAAAGTCAGGCTCTAAAAGATTCATAATAACGGACATGACCGGGTGGTCACAACGAAGAATGAGAATTTATCCTCTCTTCACCCTTCACGCTTCTCATATAAAGTGAATGGTAAGTTCTGAATAAACCGCATTATTATTTATTCAGTAAATCGTTCCATCAGATAAAAACTTTTTCTTAATTTTTTATCATGAATAAAAGTACAGAAATCAGTTATACAGTATTTGCCGGTAAGATAAGAAGTAAATATATCTCTTGTTTTATTTCTCCAGTCTATAGCCGCTTTGAAATCAAGACTTTTTATCTCCTGTATATTTGATGGTATTTCTACAAAAAATTTCTTTTCAGTAGAATTTAATTTAGCTTTTTTTAACTCCAGAAGGCCTTTATCATTATAAAAAGTTTCTGTAATGACAGGATAATCAGATAGATTAACAGGAGAAGTCTTTTGCTTTTCTACTCTATCTGTAACTCTATGAGTATTCAATTCCCATTCTACAAGGAACCTATCTGTAGGTAAACCATAATTTATACCTCTGAATTCTCCGTAATAATCTATATAATAAGTTTTTATTAATGCACCCAGTTTGTGTAAATTAAGATAGGCATTCGGACTTTCAAGAGGATCGAATGTCCATTTGATTAATGAAAAACCTCTTTCCTGAATTATTTTTCTCTGGAGAAGTTTCAGATTATATCCTATATTTTTATATTTATACTCATCAAGGACACCGAGCATATGAGAATAAAGGTAATATTTGCCTTCAGAATATCCCAGAAATCCATAAGAAAATCCTATCAGTTTGCCGCTGTCACTGAACGCTCCCAGTACAAGACCTCCATTTTGCTGGGCAGTCAGAAGGTTTCTGGCGGGGAAAACCTCTCGTTCAGAAAAGCCCCATACCGTAAGCTGCAGGTCTTCACATAACTTACATTCTTCTATACCTTTAATTTTTCTATATTCTATATTATTCATAGAATATTATTATAACATAGATAATATTAATTTGACCAGAATTTATGGGATTTTTTTGTGATTAACAGGGTGATGGTTAACTTAAGTAATGCAGTGTATTAATATATTCACTCCACAATAAAAGTGAATGTCTTTTTTCCCATCTGTATTTCATCATTATGTTTCAGAGGCATTTTAGCAGTTATACGACGTTTATTCAGATAAGTTCCATTTGTACTGCCAAGATCTTCTACAAAAAAGTTTTGTTCTTCAAATACTATTCTGGCCTGTTTTCTGGAAATAGAAAAATCTTCCGGAAAAGGAATAGTATTTGTACTTTCTCTACCAATAGTTGTAGATTCCTGTAACTTAATCGGAAAGGTCTCCCCTGTATTTTTAATTAAAAGTCTGGCTCCGCATGAAGTCAGAACCCTGGTATCATCAGCGCTGGAAAGTATATCTACAGGTATATTTACATGTTCCTGTTTAGGGATTACCTTTTCTACTACAGTTTCACTTTTCTGTGGCTCAGGTGCTGGAACAGGAACAGGTTTATACTCTGAAGGCTTTACAACAGCCGGTTTAACCTCCGGTTCAGGAATTTTAATAGAATGGGGCTTTGGTTCACCTTCCACTGGTTTTTCCTTTACATAAGGTTTTGCTCCCAGGGAAGGATCTTTTAATATAGAATTTATATCCAGATAATCCGGATCTATAGAAGCAATTTTCTGTAATTCCTGAAGACCTTCAAATTTATCGCCTCTGTTTAAATAAGCTCTTCCCAGATGATACCGAATAAGTTTGTTCTGTTCATCCTGTTCAAACTTATCAGAGATTTTAAGAGCGTTCTTCAGTACCTGTATTGAGCCTGAAAAATCGTAGGTACTGTAAAGAGATGCTCCGAATAATGTATAGGTTGCCAGGTCCATAATACTGGATGGTTCAAAACTGGAAAGCTGTGTAATTACATCTTTATATTTCCCCATTTCCATTTTAAAATAAGTACTTAAATATGAAACTGATGAGTTTTTGGGAAAAATAGATTCTGTCTGTTCCAGAGCAGAAATAGCTTCGGACCTCTTTCCATTTTCCCAGTAACTTATAGCTACCAGCATTGTAGCACCGAGTAATTCAGGAAATATACAGAAACTTGACGGAAGGTTCAGGTTAAGTTCAACATGAAAGGACGGTAAATAT
This sequence comes from Vulcanimicrobiota bacterium, assembly GCA_036746235.1. GTDB lineage: Bacteria > Vulcanimicrobiota > SpSt-956 > SpSt-956 > JAKJGF01 > CALARM01. Next base: position 8,102 of record DAIOEN010000193.1, read on the forward strand.
TTCCTGAACTCTTTACCAAGAGATTTCTGACATAACAAAACTTTTTGAAAACAACTGTTTGCTTTATCGAATTGCTCTGCTTCCAGAAGTATACACCCCATAAGGAAATAAGCATCACTGTACTGAGGATCTTTATTTAAGACATCTGTTAATCTGGTTAAAGCTTTTTGCGGTTTATTTTTAACTATGTATCTGCATACATCTGCAAAATATCTCTCAGCTGTTCCTATAGTAATAGATTTCAATAAACCTATATCGAATGGATTTTTATCCTGGGATTCAAAAAATTCAATTCTGCAGGCCAGGCTTTTAGAAGGATTATATTTAAATACAGGTTTTCTGTAATAAAGTCCGGTAAGAGGTATATCTTTTGAAGTTTTTACCTTATCTTTATCTCCTGTTAATAGATCGAGAGGAGAATTACCTTCTCCTCCTATTAATTTCGTAGGATCAATTCTCTTTAAGAGTTCCCAGTCCATATAGCCACCTATCCCTGGAAGGATGAAAAATCCATCCTTCCAGGTTAATTTATTATGAAATTACAAATACAAATTCTGTCTGTCCTAATTGAATACGATCACCGTTGCTGAGTGATTGCTGAATTCCGGGATTTAAGCGAGGTCCTTCATTTAAAAATGTACCATTGGAACTGCCTAAATCTTCTACTAAATACTGTTCTCCCTGTCTTATTATTTGAAGATGTCTTCTGGAAACATAGGAATCCGTATCAACTTCAGTAAGGTCAAGATCAGGGAAAATATTATCTGCCGGGCTCTGTCTGCCGGCAATCATAACATCTGCTGTAAGGGGAAACTCTCTTTGAGTTTTCTTTTCAATTAATTTAGCTACCGGTCTACCGGGTACTACCGGGGTTACAGGTGGAGATGGTTGTCCGGAAACAATGGGAGATGGGATCGCCGCTTCTACCGGCGAAGCTCCACTCAGAGATGCACCGCAATCCGAACAAAAGGCTTCACCTAAATTATTTTCAAAACCACATGCCTGGCATGTAAGTTTTCCTCCAACTACAGGTGTAGGTGTAACTGCCACAGGAGGAGGAGCAACAGGTTGTGATGCTGCTACAGGTGCTGCTCCGGCAGCGGGCAACTTTGAACCACAGTCATCACAATAGGCAGAACCTTCTAAATTATCAACTCCACATACAGGGCATTTCATAAATCTCTTTCCTCCTTAAAAAAAATATTTTAATAAAATAAAAGTTCCTATATAGGTGGCAAAAAAGCATCATCTAACATTTGAGTTAATTTTCTTGTGCCATATTCCAATTTTTTAGTACCTGCAACAGATGTATTTACTCCCTGTTCTATATTTTTGGCTTCTTCAAGGAAGGTAGTAGCCAGATCTTTCTGGCCTCTATCTAACAGAGTTGTTGCTGCAGTTTTCAAAAGCTGGGTAGCTTTTGCATGTTCACCGATCTGTGCCAGTTCCAATGCTCTTGTCTGTTGTCTGAATACACTTACCAGGTCTACCAGATTCATTACATAACTATCTACCATGCCGGTAAGACTGTAATCAGATGTATAGGCTATTACAATATCCTGAGCAATCTGTTTGCCCTTCTCCCCTTTCATGATTACATCATATTCAAGGGAAGACTGAGCAATCCTGTAGGATCCTGCCTGGCGGGATGGTAATATCAACTCATACAATATAGATTGCGGCTCATCTTTCTGGAGATCACTCATTTTTACAGAGTAAACCTGATTTAGAACCTGAGGAGCACCCAGATCACTTATAAGAGGTTTAACTTTATATGCTCTCTTTACCTGAACGTTTCTGCTGAGTTTCAGATGTAATGTCGGATTTTGTACAACTACAGACTGTACACCTTTTAACTCCTGAGCAAAAATATTAGGAATATCGCTTGGTACATCTATATAATAAGATTTACCTCCCGTTGTATCTGCAATATCCATCATTAATTTTTGATTAAAATCATTACCTACACCAAGAGTAGAGAATGAAATTCCCTTTGCTGCCTCTTCCCTGCATTTCTTCAAACACTTACTCTCAGCTACAGTAAGTCCGTCAGAAAGTAATATAACATGATTTTTACGATTGGGAGAGTAATTTTTCATTACTTCATCACATGCAGCAACTATACCTTTAAACATATGGGTTCCGCCGCCAACACTTACATTATCAATTCTCTGAACGGTATTTTTTACTCCGCCTTTGTCAAATATCTGCTGGCTGGGAACAACCACTCTTGCACGGTCTGCAAAAGCCACTATACTGGATATATCATCAGAACGTAACTGGTCTATAACATATATAACAGCTTTTTTCACATATTCGAGTTTTTCCTGAGCGTACATTGAACCGCTTTTATCAAGAACTAAAGACAAATTAAGAGGTACGTGCCCTAATGAAGATTGTGCCACTGGCATAACATCCACTAGCAGATAAACCAGCTTATCTTCACTGGTGACCTGAATATAACTATAGCTGAGGGTGCTTTTTAAATTAACCTCACTGCCTGGGGTCACCTATTCATCACATCCTTTCACAGATAATAATCAATTAGCTTCTATGGAAACCAGCTGGAAAATAATTACTGTAATATTATCTTTTCCACCTCGTTCATTTGCCAGATCTATTAATTTTGCAGTAGTTTTATCAAAGTCTTTAGATCTGCTTACTAATTTATGTAATTCTTCATTGCTGAAATAATCCCATAAGCCATCGCAACATATTAAAACTATGTCTCCCGGCTCCATTTTTTCTTCATAACTATCAACTTCTACCTGAGGATTGGTTCCCAGTGCCCTGTATATAAGATTTTTTTGCGGTGAATTTTTTGCTTCCTCCGGTGTAAGCTGTCCCATTTTCAAAAGACGTCCTATAAGGGAATGATCTTCTGTTATCTGCCTTATGTCTTTACTATTCATAATGTATGCCCTTGTATCTCCTACATGGGCTATAAGAAGTCTGTTTCCTATAAGTAAGGCTGATGTTATAGTAGAGCCCATACCCTTTCTGGATTGTTCCTGCTGTGAATAATTATATATTTCAGTATTGGCATATTCAACAGCACTGGCAAGTATATTACTATCCAGAGGGAAAGAACAATTTCTATCAAGAAGTAGTTTTGAAACATTGGCAGATACATGACGAATCGCCATAGAACTTGCAACTTCTCCGTCTGCCACTCCCCCCATACCATCGGCAACTATAAATAAAAGTGGCTGAGTATATTGAGAACATTCGTTCATAGTAAGCTGCATACTGAGCATACTATCCTGATTTATCTCTCTTACTTTCCCCACATTAGTTTTCATAGAACCACGAATACGTATATATGCCCCTTTTTCTATATAATTTACAGGAGGTGTTTCCAGAACTGTAGTTAAATCTTTTTCTAATTCGAGAGCACTCTGATGTCTTTTTTCCTGAGTTCCTGAAAGAGCCTTTAATAGAAGCTTTTCTAAAGCAGGATAAGAAGTTTTTACACCTATATCTTTAAAAGACGGAAAAGTCATATAGGGCCCCTGCTGATCGACACCGGGTTTGTAGCGCGTAAAAAGTCTGTACATAATAGAGGCAAGGGAATAAAGATCAGACGTTTCATTAACAGAAACCTGTCCGATACCAAACCCTTCAGGAGCAGTAAAACCGTGGTTTACCATTATATCAATATTAGCTTCTGTTTTTAATCTCGCCCTTTCAAAACCTGCAATTTTTACTTCCATATCAGGATTTATAAGTATTGTAACCGGTTGCAAATTTCTATGTATAATACCATGTTCATGAATATAACCGATAGCATTACACAGAGCTATACCCCATTTCATTACCTGTAATTCATCTGGTTTGAAATCTTCGTGAGAAATTTTATCGAAGAAACTTTCCGTAGAAAAAAACTCTTCTACAAGATAAGATCTACCTTTATCCTGAAAATAATCTAAGATTTTAATTAAATTCTTATGTTCGAAATTTTTTACTAATTCAAAAATACGTCCAAAGGGATCTTCTTCTAAAGGAGCTGTAACCTTCGGTATTTCCTCGCTTTCTACATCTATAACAGAAGGTCTGGGTCTGAATTCATGTTCTAAAATTAAAACATCTTTATTTGCTTTTTTATCAACAGCTCTATATTTATTTATAACTCCTTTTTCTAATAAAGATACTACCTCATAGGTATCCTTCAAAATATTACCTTCTTCTTTAGGCAATAAATTAATAACATTCTCTGTAACAACACTGTCTTGTTTAAGATTTGCACCACAGTCATCACAGAACACACTTCCATCGAGATTTTCCGTTCCGCAATCAGGACATTTCAAAGATTTATACCCGGCTAAATTTTGCTACCAGACCATTTTTAGGTCCTAGCCCTTGTTAGCAAACCTAAAACCAGGTAAACACCCCCCCTGTTAATAAATTTAAGGGCTTCATAAAAATACATTTTAACATATTTCAAATATAATTAAAAGATCTTTTTTATATTTCAGAGTGGACGGTAAAATTATGTTTTATAATCTGCAAAACTCTCCACCCCGTTTCTTTATGACTATCCCTGCCGGAAAAGTAAAATGCAGTACTTTTCCCCTGATAAGGATTATTTACATCAAAAGCCATCAGGTAAGACCTGATATCTTCTCTACGAAACCCCCTGGCATTAATAGCTTCTTTCAATAAGATAAGAGTATCATATACCTGTATTGCTCGTAAGGTTACACTATCAGAAAACACCTCCCTGTATTTTTTTCTAAAACCTTCTTCATTTTTTAATAAAGGACAGAGACATAAAAGGCCTTCTGTTACATCATTTTCTTTTGATATTAATTGATTGGACATAGCCCAGTGTCCTGTAACAAAAATAACATCTTTATCTTTCTTCCTGATTTCCAGGGCAAGTTGCTTTATGAGATAAGATGACGAAAAAAATAAAATTACTTCCGGTTTGTTTACAGTCAGACTATCTAATATTCTATTTATTTCTTTTTGTTCCCTGACACTATCCTCTCTGACCATGACATCATTTATTATAGTTCGTTCTTTTGATAAAATTTCCTCTTTAAAAATATAATTTAACTCGAAAAAATACGGGTTTTCAATGTCATAAATAGTAGTTATTTTCTTTTTATTTAGTTTTCCATATATCAAATTATACATAGCTTTTAATTCACTTCTTCCATCAGGAGACAACCCGAATGTAAAAGGTCTATCCTTCCGGTTACCTGTCATAGATAAAGAAGGAGTAAACTGCAACAGACTTGAAGACCTGAATAAAGGTGCAACAGACATATCAATAGTATAATCATCGGGCCCAATTACTGCTGTAAGATTGTCTGATTTTATATGACTCATATTATTAAATGCCAGATTTACATCAGAGAAATCATCTATTATATCCAGTTTTAACATTTTACCTCTTACGCCTAAATTAGAATTTATCTCTTTCTGGGCAAGAAAAGCGCCTTTCATCATATCCTCTCCGTCAGAATTATATTTGCCTTTTCCTGATACTATCAGACCTGAAGAAAATTTATCATTACCCTGAAGGGATAGTTCTATATTGGATTTAATTATCATAGCTTCAGGATCGCAGGGGAACTTTTTTAGAGATTCATTTATAAGACCGGCTGCTTCTGAAAAATTTCCATTATTATACTTGATCAGAGCCTGTTCTTTTAGACTTAAAATCTCTGCACCGGGAGAAGGAGTTACTCCCGGAACAGATACGGGATGAAAACTCGGTATAAAAGATAAATATTTTATAATCCATGGAGGTTTTAAATAATATAATAAAACAGGTAAGGAAAGAAATAGTATAATAATAAATGCGGTAGCAAGAAGAGATTTTTTCTTTTTTACTCTATGAGGAACCTTTTTCTCCTGTTTTTCATCACCTTTATTAATTTTGTCTCTACTTGCATCTATGTCTTTACCGGCTTCTTTAATTTTGTCTC
>DAIOEN010000194.1:0-13873 GCA_036746235.1 Vulcanimicrobiota bacterium
TAAAATTATATATTTTTATATGTTGTTTTATGGATTCGAGGACTTATTCTTATACCTGCAATTTATTTTTTTTCATCAATAAAACAAAAACTCACTTTATCACTGAAGAAATATTTTCCTTTTTCTCCAGGACGGCCTTCTCTGAGCAGGATATATTTTAAATTCTTTTTATCAGGTTCTACAAGGTCTCTCAAACGACATATATATTTCCGAACATCTGCAGCACTTAAACATACATCATATTCCCATCCCCATACTGCTTTATATATATCTTCAACAGATGCGCCATTTCTATTATTAATAAAAAACAACAAAAGAGAAAGAAGTATTTTTTTCCCGAAAATATTTATTTCACCTTTATTTTTTTCAAAAACAAATTTACCGGGAATATCTATAAAAAATTCAAATTCATCTTTTTTATTTCTCAATTCTTCAATTTCAGAAAAGCCGGCGATAAATTCTCTGTTACGAAGCTTTATAAAAAAACTTTCTTCAACTTTTTTATTTATTTCATTAAACAGACATTCCAGCTCCCTTTTTTCCCTGGGACTCAATTTATTAAAATATTCTTCCCATCTTTTTTTCAGAAGCTCTTTTTCCTGTCTGCTTTTATTTGAAATTTTACTCATTATATAAAAAAGTTTTGTTAATATATAAGAATTACAGGTTTTTTCAGAAATTTTCATGCCTTCTTTTAACATTGCATTTTTTTCTATTTCTTTATATTTCATATGATATATATCAGCAAGAATAAGATTGATTTCAATTCTCTCATCTATGAAATCTTCAGGAATTTTTTTCTTTACTTTCAAAATACTTTTTAAGTCCGGACATAATTCCTTAACCTTCAATCTATTCTTTACAAGTTGTATTTCCGCCATTATTTCCAGTTTTTTATCAGACAATTTTATAGCTGTGTTCAGAACATTGGAATATAAATCAATGGCTGTTAAAAACTCTTTTCTATCTTCCAGGACATAGGCAATGTTATACTCACCGTAAGCAGCACAGATATTATTACCTGCTGCCAGAAAATTCTCACTGCTTTTTTTAAAAAATTCAGCAGCTTTATCTATATTCCCTTTTTCATAAGAAATCCATCCAAACCAGTGATAAGAATATGCCATTACAAACTTATCGTTATTTTCTTTTCCTGAAGAGAGATTTTTTTCAAAACATTCCCAGGCTTCATCATATCTCTGCAGCTTCAAAAGAGCTTTCCCTTTATTCTGAAGCGCCCAGGAAATAAGAACGGAATTACCGATCTGTTTTCCCATTTCAAAACATACGTTAATATGAGTCAGAGCTTTCTCAAAATTCCCATTATTTAAAAGATTTTTCACCTCTCTCATGAGACTGAATACTATGGCTGTTTTATTATTTTCTTTTTTTGTGACAACAGAAAGTAAATGCAATAAATCTTCAGATTTTTTTGATTTCCCTGAAAAATCATAATAAAAAATAAGGCTATTAATTACTTTTACTGTTTTATCCACATTACCTGCTTTACGAAAGATATCAAGGCTCTTTTCACAAAATTCTATAGCCTTTGGAATATCATATATATACATATACAGTCTTGTCATGGAATAATAAAAATCTCCGAGAAAAGTTTCATCTGTAAGCTCAGTCTGTAAATTTTCGAGTATAATACGAGCTTTCTTCCAGTTTCCCTGAATTATTAACACATCTGCTTTCAAAATCTTCATATCATCTGTAAGGGGAATATGTCTTTCCAGTAATTCAAGCTTTCTCAGAATCTCTTCATAATATCCCAGAACAGAGAGATTTTTCATAAATTTCTGAAAAATTTCTCCGGCTTCTACGTATCTTCCGCAGTTAATCCAGTGATAAAAGGCCTCACCGTAGAACTCCTCATGTTTTGCAAAATATTCACCAAGTATATTATGAATAATATTTTTTTTATTTTCAGGAAGATTATGACATATATATTCTTTTAAAAGGGGCTGTACGAAATAACTGCAGTTATGGTCTTTTTCAATAATCATCATGCTTTCCAATGACAGAATAGTCTGTGAAATATTTTTAATACAGCTTATTTCCTGTATAATTTTTACCGGTAAAGGTATACGGCAGAGTGATAACATTTCGAGAATTTTCTTTTCATCATTTCCGGCACTTCCAAGTAATTTTCCCCAAAATTTTTTACCTATGTATTTTTCTATATCTTCTTCTTTTATGATATCTTCAGCTGTGGAAATTCCTGTTATAAGTGAAGCCAATAAATTTCTTAATGTAAGGGGATGACCTTTTGCTCTATCTGATATGACTGTAAAAATGTTTCTATCGGAAATCCCTTTGAAATCATGAAAATCAAAAAACTTCTCAATTAGCAACAGAGAATCTTCACGTTCCAATCCTTTGATTCTGTATCTGAATATATCCATAGTTTCAATCTGTTTCATCAAAAGAGACTCATTTGAAATGACATATACACGGGACGTTCTTATATAGGTTTTGACTGTCTTTATAAAAAGCATGGAAGATTCCTGATTTATATTCTGGAAAGAATCAATAAAAAAAATATAATTTTTCTTATTTAAAAGATTTATAATATATAAAAGTTTTTCTTCACTCCTGAGTGGTATTTCCGTTAAACCTTCTTTAATAGATATTTCTCCATGACTTACAAGCCAATCGTCAATTTCCATTAAAATGTTATCCAGAGTCCAGTCTTCCCGGCATTCCATCCATAGAATTCTATCGTTATATTCTGTATGTTTAATAAGAGTATTGGCCCATTTTAACAGAAGAAAAGTTTTCCCGATACCGGCTATTCCTTCAATATAGAACAGGTTTATTTCATAAAAAGTTTTTTCAAGCTTTTTTAATTCTTTTTCTCTTCCTGCAAATAAATCGGAAGATTTAGGAAGAATATTTACATACATATAATTACCTCATAATGGTAAGTGAGTAGTGAATAGTGAGCAATGTCCTGTTCTTTTCACTATTCACTATAATAAGATCTTGAAGATTGCAAGTCAAGATAGAATAAGAAAATAAATATTTCATGATTTATGACATCATTTACGATATCCATAATCCACCGACTAAAATATTTTTCCCTTCTTATAACAGGTATATGAGATAAAATACATTCACCATTTGGGTGAAATAAAAAAGCGAGTTTACAGGTCAGAAGAAGCGAAAGATAGTCTGTAATGGACTATATAAGGATTGAAACATAATCCTGCCCGAAAGGGAGCAGACGTCTGACTGGTCTTCAATAGCGAGAGAACTTGTAGAACTTTTAAAGAAGGGAAAGCAAATGAGCGTTAAACAGACGTGTGCACCCATCAATTATACGACGTGGCACGAAATAAATTGGAAAAAAGCCCATCGTTCTGAATATTTTGGAATAATAGTAAAACACACAAAAATTCCTTTATATATAGATTTAATTTAAATAATATTAAATATTATTATATATAATACCATAAAGATTAAGTGTCAATAGATAAAATACAAAATCACTAAAAATATACAGTTGAATTGTGACATAATTTGTGACAGAGCAGGGACTTACATGCAGGTATAAATTGAAATATAATAATTTATATGCGATAAAACAGTATCAGTATGAAATAATATAAAAATAAAAAAAAGGAGAAGATAATTATGCAGATAGGTAATGTTAATAATATTCTGAACCCAATAAATATAAAAATACAGAATAAGTCTACAGATTTACAGTCACCTGCTGACTCATTTCAGCATGCTTCAGGCAACGATGAATCCTGTGACCTGGAGAAGCAACTGGCGCAACTGGCTGCCAGGATAGATAAAGGAAATGAGGAGTTTGAACGTATAAATTCCACTAAAGAAATCCCAAAATCACTGTTGATAGGTGGAGCTGCTATTATAGCAGGAACGACTGTAGCAGGATTTACTGTTGGATGGTCGCAAACTATTGCCTGCCTTGTTTGCTGTTCGGCTGTAGCTGGTTTCTCCTGGATTGCAGCGGCAACCGGGATGATATGACCGGGATGATATGTTAAAGCTCTATAGGCGCAAGCAATATTTATTTATAGAAAGAAAGAGGAGAAGTTAATTATGCAGATAGGTAATGTTAATAATATTCTGAACCAAATAAATATAAAATTACAGGATAAGTCTACAGATTTACAGTCACCTGCTGACTCATTTCAGCATGCTTCAGGCAACGATAAATTCTATGAACTAGAGAAGCAACTGGCGCAACTGGCTACCAGTACAACAGATACTGGATTATATTCATCTCATACAAAGCTAACTGAACGTCAAAGCGCTCTTATACAACTGGCATTAACAATTAAAAACGAAATTGATGATGCAATTAATGAGTCTCCATATACTAATAAAAAACATGATTATAAGTATGCCCGGACTTTTATTTTAAATAATATATCTGGTAATCTTATCGACAATAAGGGTAGTGATGAACAATCTATTGTTACTACTATTGCACAGGTTACCCTGAGCCTTTTAGACCAACTAGGGAATAATAGAGGTTATGATTTAATGGATGATGTAGAGGAGTATGTACAGAAAGCAGGATGTAAGGTAATGCTTTCAATTCCAACTATTACAAGTGAGCAGAAACATATTATTGCTAAAGCTATAAGAAAAAATAGCGTAATTGTTGTCGATAGAGGCAGAAGACAAATATATACTGATGCTTTAGTGAAGCTTTCTAACTTAGAACGTACCAACAAAATAGCTAAGGAATATCTACCAATAACTTTAGGAACTATGAGTGTTGCTGGAGGTATAAGTGGTATTTTAGGATCGGTTATGGGAGGAACAGGGATGGGAGTTTGTACAGGCATTTTCGGCGCTGTGTTAGGATATTTTACAATAGAAATAAAAAAAGCCAGTAAAATGGACGAAGAAAATTGTCTGTAAATTTATACAATTACATATTATAAGGAAAGTGTGAAATCTATGCAAATTTTTAACAAGTTGATAGTTTATATTTTATTTTTATTATTTTTATTGATTATCAATGTAGCCTGCTTTAGTGAAAGCGAAGAAAAAAAGGCTAAAAAATGTGAAGATTTAATAAATAAAGGTAATATTATTTCAGCAACATTTCCCAAGAAAGCAATAGCATTTTATGACCAGGCTTTCGTAATTAATCCTAAAAGCACAGAAGCTTTAATCTGCAAAGGTAGTATTTGGCAACGTCAAAACAATTATGATGAAGCTTTGAAATGTTATGATAAAGCCATAGAAATTGATAATTCTGCTAAAGCATGGGAAGCTAAAGCATGGGTTTTGGAAAAAATGAAAAAATTGGATGAAGCTATAAAGTGTTATGAAGCACTAACAGCTTTAGATCCAAAAAATGAAGAGGAAACTTTTTATGTTACATCTGCCTGGGAAAAGAAAGGAGATCTGCTGGTAACAGAAAGAAAATATACAGAAGCTATAACAAGTTACAATAAAGCTATAGAAGTAAATCCTAAATTCGCTAAACAGGTTCAAGAAAAAATTGATGCATTACCAACAAAATATTAGATAACATTTACAGTAACTGTTTTATTATACCACCAGGATAATTATGACATAATTTGTGACATATCAGGGACTTACCTGCAGAAATAAATTGAAGTATAATTAATTTATATTAGAGGAAAATTAGTTAACTAAAAATGAAATAAAATATAGGATGTTTTATAAAATTAAAGGATTTACATTAATAGAAACAATTATATCTATAGGTATTATGGGGATGATAATAGTTTCTGTTTTAAGTGTTTTTGTGACAGGGCTTAATGCTATAAAAGAAAGACGTAATAAAGGTGAAATATCAGATTTTACAATAAGCAAGATTAATGAAATTAAAGGGAGGTATTTTAAATGGGTAGTGCTATAACTAACAACAGTGTCAAAAATAATCCGTATTTAATTGCCAATCAGACAGGTATTAAAACCAGGGAAACACAACCATCTCTTGATATTAAGCAGGAATCCCCACAAAAATTGAATCCTGAGAATCTGAATAAACATCTCAGTGAAACAAAAGATTTTTATACAAAAGATGCAAAAAATTTTACTGATGTAAAGCCAGAGGTAGAGCAGAAAAAGAATCCTGATACATTGCAAAACACTCCCGCAGCAATAGAAGAAGATGATGACGATTATACTTTCACAAGACCGGCACCGGCATTCAGTGCCAATGTAAATATGAAATATGATACAGGTACTGTCGATGGCACTGCACCCCGGGAAATTAAAGATCTGGCCCATGGTGAAATGGAGGGAAAAACTGCCTATTATAAAAGTGGTAATGTTGCTACAGTAATAGACAATGCCTGCAATAATCCGTCACAGTTGCCTGAAGAAAACTATTTTGACAGAAAACAACATATGGCAGTTATGAAAGGGAATGATCCCAATAATCCGATAAACTATAATTATATAGTCAAGTCAGATCCTGACGATCCAGATCATGTTACTTTATACGGCGAAGGTACAGGCACTTACGGAACAGGCTGGGATGGAGATGTTTACAGGGTAGAAGGTCCTGATGGAAAAGTTTCCTATAAATCTGTTATTAGAATGAATAATCAGAAAAATGCCATTGTAACAGGAAGCAGTTCTGTGTCAGGGGAAGGGGTAAACAGGCAGGTTGACTGTTACAGACTGGATTCTATGGACTGTTTGGAGGCTTATAATCGTGACGGAACATTTAACAGGGACTGGCTGGAATAAAATTTATATATAAATTGAGTATAAGCCAGTAAGAGATCAGTCAGAGGTTTATATAAAAGTTTCAGATGAACACAGTAATAGCTTAATGTTCAGCTATATTAAAATCATATTAATGAAGGGAGGTATTTAAAAATGGCAGGAAATGTAGGAGGTATAAAATCTACTCCACTTTTTATCAATCAGAAACCGGCACTTATGTCAAATCTGGGAGTGGCAGATTTTAAGAGCGAACTGGCAAAACTTGGGCCACAGCTTCAAAAAGGACGAGCAGAAGCAGCAAAAGGACAGATTGATGCATTCCAGAAAATGTTCTTTGAAAAGTAATTAGAGCTCATTTAACGTATAACTTCTTCGGAAGTTATACGTTTCTCTTGAAACCAGAAAAAGGTGATATAAATGAAATGTATTAAATGTGGCCATGAAAATTCAAATCTTTCCAGTTGCTGTAAAAAATGTAAAATTGTACTTCCAAATACAAAAAATTTTTCCGTAAGTGATGCTATGGGATATAGCTTTATTACAGGAGTTCCAGATGAAGAAATTTCTTCTGTTTCTATTGAAAATTTCAAACCCCTTAAGAAAATTAAAGAATCTGTGGAATTGCTTCTTGATGATAAACTTACAGAAGAAGATTTTACCGAACAGCTTTATTCTATACTTTCATCTATAAATCATGCAATAAAAGCAACGAAAGAAATGCCTTCTGAAACAAGGGAATTAATGGTAAATTTTTCCGTACTTTCAGAAGAAGGATATAACATGTTAAAAAAAGCTGTAGATAGAATGATTATGTTTTTTGAAAGTGATGATGTGCTGGATCTGGATGACGGTCTTGAAATAGCTACAGATGCAGCAGCTATATTCTGTAAAGCTATCATAACTGGAAAAGAAAATTTGAAAGAAACTTCGATATAAATATGCATTTTTAGATTAAATGCAGTTTATAAAAGACCTTTTACCTGACACTATTGAACTAAAAGAGAATATAAAAGAACTGGAGGGCATGGTTTTTGCTGACAGAGCACAGGTTCAGGATTTAATGATAAACATGTGCAATAATGCAGTATATGCTATGAAAGAAAAGGGAGGAATACTTGAAGTAATCCTCACAGATATTTATATTGATAATCAGAGTCCATACAGTGAATTTATCCCGGGGCATTATATGAAGCTTACTGTAAGAGATACAGGAACCGGTATGGATAAAACAGTAAGAGAGAGAATATTTGAGCCTTTTTTTACCACAAAAAAAGAGGGAGAAGGAAGTGGTATGGGGCTTGCAATAGTTCATGGAATTGTAAAGGGACACAATGGAGAAATCCTGGTAGAAAGCGAGGAAGGAAAAGGTTCTTCCTTTCATATTTTTCTTCCGATCTGTAAAAATCAAGAAGAAAAACAACAAATAAGGTAGAGAAAGGAAGAAGAGTAAAAATAAATCATATAAAATTACTAATTTTTTAGAGAAAGGATGATTCTAATGTCTATAATAAACCAGAATTACGGAGGATATTTTCTGTCAGATCATAAGATTCAGACTGCAAATAATGCAAGAGAAATGACACAGGTTCAGCAAGCACCGTCCGGGAAAGTCGGAGCAGAAGAACTGAACAAAAATCTGAATGAAATGAATAGTTTTTACAGTAAAGATGCTTCATCTTTTACTTCTGTAGAACCAGGGAAATCTGTAGAACCAGGGAAAAATAATCCCACTGCATCAGGAGGCAGTCTTAAAATAGCGCAAGAATTCTTTGAAACACATCCTGAGGAAAAGGACAGAGGAATACATGAAGTTCATACAAAATCTCCGGTACTGGATCTTGCTGATAAAGCTATAGAAGGAACAGGTTATAAGAAAGGTGATCTTATATCATCTACTGATGATCCGAGGCTTCAACAAATTCAAAACCTTGATATAGAAAAACTTGAAAAAGAAGGAATTAGAACAATTGATCTCGGGAACGGAGATTTATGGGGAATAGGCGCCAATACAAGTGAATGGACAAAAAAAGGTATCTTTGGCGGCAGCAAAACAATAAGAAAAGAAAGCCTCTATTTAACGAAATTTGACAGTTCAGGTGAACAGACTAAATTACAAAATACTATTGAAATCGTAAATCATTTTAAAAATGGAGAGCGTGAAGAAGGATATTTAAAAATGACAGTATTAAGTGAAAACAACAGCCTTCAGGTAATACACGCCGATACATCTCCTGACGGTTCAGTCATACCGAAAAGTATAAAGAATAATGGACACTTTTCATATAAAGATTGTTAATATCATTATAGTCTCTTAAAGATGATAGAGGAGGTAAGTTCAATGAGTAATATTATAGGTAGTAACAGTATTAACAATAATCCTTATTTAATTGCCAATCAGACAGGTATCAAAAACAGGGAAATACAATCATCTTCTGATATAAAGCAGGAAGCTGTACAGAAATTAAATCCTGAAAATTTAAATAAACATCTGGCTGAGGCAAAAGACTTTTACATAAAAGATGCAAAAGATTTTACAAAAATAAAATCTGACCCGGTGGAGAAACAGAATTCTACTGAAGCTCAAAATACGTTAAATTCAGAACCTGAACCACCGGATCCATCACAGATAAAACGCAAGTACAAGCATAGTAAATTAATTCCAGTAAGACAAAGGAATTTATATACAGGGGAAGTAAAAATTGTATATTACGAACAACCAAGTCTTTTAGAAAGAGCCAGGGAAAATATAACAAATGGAATAGAAAATGTAGCTACTTCTGTAAGAGATTGTGCAAAGATAGGAGGAGCTATTGGCTGGCTGGGGCCTCTTGCAGCGTTAGGTCCTCTGGGGGTTATAGTTAGCGTGCCGGCAGCTATAATTGGCGGAACAGCAGGAGCAGCTTTTGGACTACTGACTGCACCGGCTAATGGACATGGCATATAGAGTAATCCCTTCTTGTATGGGATATAAAATAACAGGTTTCATATATTACTATTAGACGAGGAGGATAACGTATGAAAGTTAGTAGTTAGTGAAAACACCTGTTGCAGATAAACAGCAGGAAACAACAGATAAGGACATAGTAGTTCTCGGACAGAAAAATGATCATTATGATGATGGATTTCACTTTCCAGATCAACTTCCCAAACCTATTGAACAGACATTAGACAAGATATACGACTTGGCTCATTCTGACAAGGTACTGGAGGGCATAGTAATAACATCATTAATTATGGTAGGAGTTGCCGGTGCAGCGGTATCAGCAATAGGTATTGCAGCAGGAATTGTTATTCTTGGTTCCTATGGTCTAACCAGGTTAGGAATGAAATGTGACCCTCTATTAATTTTTCTGTGATATATTAAATTAGAGGTGATTTTTTATGCAAAAAACAGGAAATGTACTGAATAATATTTACAGAGTTATAAAATTACTGGGAAAAGGTTCTATGGGTAATGTTTATCTTGTTGAAAGAATAAAGGACGATAAAAAATTCGTCATAAAAGAGCTTATTTTTACAGAATCGGTGGGACTCGATCCAGATACGGCAAGGGAATTTTTCTTCCGGGAGGCTGAATTTATGGTTAAATTTGACCACAGAGGTCTCCCTGAAATGCACGGAATATTTTCTCAGGACGAAAAAGATTATCTTGTAATGGACTATATCGAGGGAAAAACACTTGAAGAAATAATCAGTAATGAAACTATTGAAAAAGATAAAGCAATTAAATGGACTGTGGAAGTGTCTGAAATTCTAGATTATCTTCATAACTCATTCCATAACCCCATTGTTTACAGGGACTTAAAACCTTCTAATATTATTATAACGCCGAAAGGTGAGGCCAGACTGGTAGATTTCGGAATAGCCCGTTATTATAATCCCGATAAAAATACAGATACTTTCAGTTACGGTTCTCCCGGCTATGCAGCACCGGAACAGTATAAAGGAAGGGGCCAGACCAGCCCTCAATCAGACGTATTCGGTCTGGGAGTAATATTATTTCAGATGCTTACTGGCTATGATCCCACGATAAAACCTTTTACATTCCCTCATATGGAATTATCTGACAGAAAACTTGAAGACACTGTTATGAGAGCAATAGAATTAAACCCTGTTAAAAGATATATCAGTGTAATGGAATTTAAAGAAGCTCTGGAAAAATATCTTAAACAATATGGATCTTCTTTTAAAAAATCTTCTTCACCAGGAATATCAACATTCTCTAAAATAATGATTGCCCTGGCATCTATAGCAATACTTACAGGAAATGCTTTAATGTTTGATCTTCGTACGCCCTTTATGGCATATATTCTCCTGTCTATCTTTATAGCCGTTGTAGCCTTTACCCTGTGGGCTATCGTAAAGGTCTCTATCAATGCAAAAAAGAAAAAAATAAATGAATATTCCCCTATCACAAGGATAATATTTGTAACTACTATTATTATTATGATTATTATTAACGGGGGATTAATTATAAATTATACACGTAATTACAAACATATAAGTTCTTTAATTTCAGAACTTATCTTTGGTCTTATCTTCTGTAATATAGCTATTATTTTCTGGGCTTTTATAATATGGCTTTTATTAAAAGGTATTATTTATACATTTAAAAGTATAACAAACACTTACTCACGCAGCGATTACAGTGAATCTTATCATTATAGATATGCAAATAAAATACTTATAATTCCGGTATCAATTATTCTGGCATTTATTGTTCATTTACATATGATCAGCCCTATGTCCATCAAAAAGAGTCAAAGGCTATTTGACGAAAATCCTCTGGAATATATAATTCTATTATTAGTCTTTTCCATTATTCTATCTCCCTATAGCTGGTCCATTTTCCATTTAATCTATTCATTTTATCATAGATTTTTTTCCGTCCGTGGAGACAGGAGAGAAAAAATAGGATTTAAACCTGTGGCAATCGGTGTCTTCTTATTTTATAGTCTCTTTTGTTTTGTTTTTATACCGAATAGCCTGAAAGCAAGATCAGGAGGACAGCTTGCCTGCTGTGAAAGTAATTTAAAAAATATTGCTACGGCACTTGAAATGTATGCAACTGAGAATGAAGGAAATTATCCCCCTTCTCTTGATTATATTACTGCCGAACCCTATATAAAAAGACTTCCAGAATGCCCTGTATCTTCTATGACTTATAAATATATCTCCAGTTCACTTCCTGATAATTTTACTTTATGTTGCGGTATGGAAAACTCCCACCTTTCTACCGGAGTAGTAGATGAAGGTTTCTGGCCCCAGTATACACCGGGAAGAGGAATATATTTCCGCCACTATACACAGGAAGATGAATCTAAATACAGGAGGCATTAACTTCCGGCTTACTATTGGATTATTGCCGGTATTTCGTCGGCAATTTTTAATAATGGCCTATTATCTCTGGTAGTAACAGCTAAAATATTGGCTCCTTCGATCATGGATTGAATAATGATACTTAATTCACCGGCCCGTTCCTCTGTAAGACCGCTCTGTGTTAATTTTTTTTCAAAAACCTTTTGCCATGCTTCAAAAGCTTCGACACAGGCCAGTCGTAAAGGTTCATTCATAAAACATGTTTCCAGCGCTAAAATGCTGATAGAATAATATAATTCATCTTCCTTAAGAACTTTTGTTGCCAATTGGCGGACAAAATTTTGAAATGCCACTTTCACATCTTCCACTCCCATCAAGGTATGTTCGATTTGTTGCTGAATATGCTGGCTCATACGTCTGATTGCTTCCAGAGCCAGTTCATCTTTGCCATTCGGGAAATGATAATAAAAAGAGCCCTTCGGAGCGCCGCTTTCTTTCAAAATATCATTTAATCCTGTTGCAGAATATCCGCGTAATTTAAAAAGACGTGAAGCAGTGACAAGTATCTTTTCACGGGTATCAGTCTTACGATTCGCCATTGAGCTATCATCCCTCCTTTTATTATGTCGTACGGTCTACATATATTATTTTAACAATAAAACCGAATATTGTCAAGCAGGGAATTATAGTGAGTGGTACGTGGCGAAAAGTGAAAAAACGGGATTTTAGTTACTTTTCACTATAATAAAAAAATTTTGAAGATTGCGAGTCAATATAGAATGAAGAAATAAATATTTCATAATTTGCGACATCATTTGTGACATTAAATGGAACTTGTTTTCCATCTATACGGGAAGATATAATATAATTAAATCAAATTTTACTTTAATTTTAAAATAGATATGTAGACCAGAAAATTAAAGAACTGAGAGCAGAACTTGGAGCCATACCAGAAAAAATGAAGGAGAATTATGAAGCAAAAATTTGAAGCAATTAAATTTGATATAAAAACAGAAAGAGAAACCGTTTTATTGGTTCTTATGCTTGGAGGTATTGGAGTTGGAGTTGCTATAGTGTTTATAGGTCTGGGTTTAAAACGTGGTTCAATTGGTCCAATTCATCCTAATGTAGTAATAACAGGTATTTTTATTGCACTTATCTCTCTTATAGTCTTCGGATTGCTCAGATATTTTACAGATGACTATTTAATGATAGAACCTGACAGAGAATATATTCTGGAATACAATAATTTTTTATTCTGGAAAAAAATATATGTTTACTCCACCTTTAATGAAGTAGATTATATAAAACTGAATAGTGAAAGCATAATAATATCAAGCCGGTATTGTACCAGTTTTACTCTTACGATTTATTTTTCTAATACGCAAGTTTCACAGACATACACTAAAATTGTATCAATGCCCGAAGAACTAGGTTATCAATTCAATAAAGATGTGTCATTATTGAGAGATAAAGCTTTGCAAATTGCGGATATGATAGGGTGTGATATAATATACACCGATAAAATTCCCCCGAAAGAAAGATTAAAACCTAAAAGTGTAATAAATAATCAGCCTTCTGTAAACAATATGAAAAGTAATTTTTCTTGTTCAGGAAAAGAAAAAATCTGCCAGTCATGCGGGGAAGAAAGTAAGGGGCAAAACAAATACTGCAACAGTTGCGGAAGAGAATTTTAATAAAAAGAGTCAGAGCAAAAAATCTAATCACGAGGTCTGATTACAGGTTTTAATGTCGGAGCACCGGGTGGCAAATACTGACAGGTGAAAAGTGAATGGGCTTCCATTCACTTTTCACTTTTCACTATTAATCTTCTAACAGATGGACAACCATGCCGCTT
>DAIOEN010000195.1:0-13612 GCA_036746235.1 Vulcanimicrobiota bacterium
ACAGCAAATTTCTGCAGCACAGCAGGATTCTTCGTCTCAAAAAACAACGCAGCAGGCTCCTACAGCACAGCAAATTTCTGCAGCACAGCAGGATTCTTCGTCTCAAAAAACAACGCAGCAGACTTCAGTCAGTCAGCAGTCTTATGGTACACAGCAAAAATCAGAACAGTTATTGCAGACAGGTGCACAGGGAGCGGGCCAGAAAACAGAGCAGACGGAAAAGGTTAATCTTCAGAAGACACCTCAATCCATCCAATCATCAGAACAGAGATTACAAAAAGCTTCATATGATGGAGCCGGTAACGTAAATACAGGGATTGAATCTTTCAGGGCAGCATCTGCGAAATCTGAAACATTACAGCAACCTTACCAGAAAACCGCAGGTGACGGGAAATCAATTTCTGCCATTGAGACAGGCAGCGCTTCCGGCCAGAGTAAAAACGTTTCAAATCAATCGGGAATTACAAAACAGGGTTCATCAGGTTATACAGGACAGGTTTCCTACCAGGGGCCTCAGAGAACAGAACAGCAGAATATACCCGCAAACGAACAGGTAACAGGTAAACAGACGGGAACAGGCAGAGGAGAAAATATAAAAACTGAAGGACAGGGCATGTCTGCCGCCAGAGGCGAATCTTCAAAAGAAACAGCCAGTAACCAGGTAAAGAAAGAAAATATAGCAACTCAGATGCAGGATCAAAATAAAGATAAAAAGATACCTCTATGGAACAGAACCGGTGAAACTCCTGAAAAGCCTTCACTTATCGGCGTACCAAGAGAGTTAAGAAATATTAAAGACTTCGACCCGAAGAAACAGGAAATAGTAGAAATAAAAACAAGGGAAATTATGGACAAAGGAAAGTTAGGTACACTGGATACTCAGAGGGCCTTTAAACAGGACTGGAACAAAGAAAGTTCCGGCAGCGTGGCTACGAAGACTGACAGAGCAACAAAGACAGAAAGCATCCGGAGAGCGGAAACAAAGACTGACGGTGAAAGAATCAGGCCGGAACAGGCTCTTCAGGGAACCGGTACCTTATCTACTATAGGGAAAGCCTTCAAAATGCTGGGAAATATTGTGGAGTCGATCAAACCGGCCCTTACAAAAGAAGTGGATAAAATCAAATCGTCCATACCGGGACTGGATAAAATCAAATCATCCATAACAGGGCAGCAGGTCACCGCAAAAAGTTCCTCCATAATGGGCCAGCAGGTTGACCCGGGGAAAGTTATAAATGCTGATAATCTCTTCAAAAGGGTTAATGCTCAGATAAGTGAGGCGATAAATCTCTTTGATAAAAAGAATTCAACTGATAAATTATCTTTCCAGGAAAAAGGTGCATTTATAACAAAAGAAATGATAGGTAACAGAAAGAAACGCCTTGATCCGGAAAGTCTCGAAGCAACGGAAGCAGTTATGGCATGGGACAAAACGGACTATGTAGCTGCCTTCCCGACAGAAGTGCATCAGGATGCAAATCTTGAATTAAAAAGACTCTGCCAGATGTGTCAGATTGTAGTAAATGTTGATATGGTTCTCTGCCCGTCATGTGCGAAATTAAGAAGAGGTCTTTATGATGAAATGGAACCGTATTTCACCAGAATGGCTCTTATAAGGAAACAGAAATTGGATGAAAAAAATAAGGCTAAAGGAGGAATACAGGAGGTTTCAGGTATTGTAGTAAAAGACAGAGTAGAGTTAAGTACAGAAACAACTGCTGTCAGTACAAGCAGTAAAACTGCAAACAGCAGATCTACAATGAAGAAATTAGACGAAAATACTCTATGGTGCCATAAAAAATTTACTCTTCCTGAAGACTGTAAGGTTCAGGCCAGCCCGTCATGGGCAAAGGATTATATAAGTAATAAAACCAATAATCTCGAACATTCTCTGAGTCTTTCCACGCTCTCCCCTTCTTTTGAGTTACTGGCTAAAGATTCCGTTGAATTTCCTTTAGACATAAATTCTCTTACCACCAGGTTAAATGAAAGTATATCAAGGGATAATGTGGTAGAAGAAAACAGAACATCGTGGAAAAAAGAAGGTATTAAGAGAAGAGAAAGGATTTATTCCCAGGGACTCGTAGAAACGGTAACGAAATGGGACAAAAGCGATATAAAACAGAAGCAGGTAAGAGACAGAGCAGGTACCTTTGATTTCTCTCATATAACAAAGGGGAAATCTATAGAAAGTAATATATTTAACTGCGGTGATCTATATATAGAAGAAAGTAAAAATTATGACACAGACACAAGTGTATGGAAATACAGAGGTAAAAACAGATTCCTTGTGCACTGTTCATTCCCCGGAGAAAACGGAAACCGTGTAAAATATACAAGACTGGATGAGGGTAATATCAGTCGTATAGGTATTGATTATGATGATGGGAGAAGGCATATTGAAATACAGGATCCCACTGCAGGGAAAAAAGCCAGTATTACAACATTTTCCGAAAGGTCATGTCAGATGGACTACAGTTCTCCTTCCATGACAGATAAAACCATAATCCAGGGCTCAGGAAGGGGTATCAATATAAAAACAAACTCTGACGGAGAAAAAATCAGCCTTGCATGGATGCCGTTAAATGAAGTAATAGCATATAAAAAGGAATATACGGACGGTACTGTTAACAGATGTTATTATTATGATAATAAAGCAACAAGACAGATTGTATCCTATCCCGACAGTAATTCCTGTGATTTACTTGAATTGCCGGGAGAAGCGACGAAGAAGGTATATAAATATAATGACGGCACAGGAGAAGAAGTGACTGTTTTTGAAGATAATAAAACAAGAAGAACGGTAAAATACAATGACTCATCGGTTCTTTCCGAGGTTTCTTACGGTGAGGACATGTTTAAATTGGGTATGAAATATGATGACGGCACATCCTATATGTGTAAAAACTGGGGCAATGGCACGACACAGCAGTGTTTCTGCTGGCCGAATGCAGGTATGGCAAGGGTAACTACCGGTTTTGACAATGACAGTATCATAGAAAGAAAAACACTCTATGGCAACGGTTCATCTACTGTAGAAATAAAAACAGAAAACTGGGAATCCGATATTACAAAAATACCGGAAGAGGTTATGAACAGGAACATACTTGAAAGTTCTTTATTTGATTTAATAGCTTCTCCTTCGGTAAGGACGAAACTGATGGAAGATCCTTTCCATAATCCATTGCTGACTATTGACACTCAGTTATGGGCTCAGATACAGTTACTTCAATCACATGGCAAGAAGGCTCTCATTAAATCCATAGAAAAGATACATAGTCTCAAAAATTCCGGTGAGCAAAAATCTGAGCTATCAAATTCATCTGACAATGAGAATCTTAAAAATTATTTTAATGCCATAAAGCATATAAATAATACAATAATGGATACAAATCCCGAATAAAAGAGACGGAGATTTCGGGATTTATATGAGAATCGTAATGCGTAATGCGTGATGCGTGATGCGAGGACAGATTCTCATCCTTCGTTGTGACCAGACGGTCATGGGTGTTTTCAGGATTTATATATGAGAAGCGTAATTCGTTACGCTTCTCATATAATTATGGATTGCAGACCCAGCAGGTCTGCCAGGCAGTATCACACATCATTGTCTGCTGCCCTGTATGAGGTGCCCCTGCTGCTGCGACAGTTTCTATATCCGCATCGGTCAACTCGGTCAGGTCAGCCTGTGCAATTCTGGGTATCAAAAGGTGTCTTACTGTTTCGGTATCTTCTATGACTTTAATTTTCATGCCGGCAGGTATTTCAAGGCCGAAATCCTTCTTTATTGTCTCTTCCGGATTTTTCTCCAATCTCTTCTTAAAATCTTCATCCTTTACTGCTTTTGCAATGATCTTACTATAAAGATTTTGCTTTGTTTGTTCTGACATCAAATAACCCTCCTTTTATTAATATATAAAATTATATCATAGATTTCTCATAAATCAACAGACTGGCAATTAGAGTGATTCGAAAAAACTTTTCTATGGAATATTAAAAATCACCTCCGTAAAACCTCAAATTATTTGTTTTTTTTATCTCTTTCATTGATTTAAATTATAATATGAAGATGTGAAGAAGTTGTGAAGAACTTATGAAAAAGTCGTGAAAAGTTTCAGGAAGAGAATTTTATTCCAGAAGCAGTACAGAAGGAATTTTATCAGGTTCTGTCATACGAAGAAGTTCGTAGCCGGCTCCTGATATGCCCTGGAAGAAACCGGGATCAAAATGCCCCCCAATGCCACAGTTAAAACTACCTCTCTGTTTTGCCCTGCATACTGCCTGGGATGCCTTAAACAAACCTTTTTCTTTTAAATCACTTCTGTCAAGTTTCAACCCTGAAGTAAAGAGGATTTCACCTATGCCGAGATTCCCGCAGCAGAGATGATCCCTTTCCAGAAGAGGACATTTAATAGTTGTATCCAGTGCAATCTCTATATCTCTTCTTATTTCTTCAGTATCAAGGACAGAAAGACCTCCAATCCTGCCGAGAGCAATACCGGGAGCGCCCTGACACCATGCAGTCATAAATCTTTCACTTTCCGGTTTATCAGATGATACTCTTAAATCCAGCCAGTTAGCGGTATTATGGGAAAAAAGTGTATTTTCATATAGTATTGCTTCTTTCACTGCATCTATATATTTCTTCTCACCGGTCAGGGAATAAAGTTTCAGCAATGAAAATGCTATACCGGCAACACCATGAGAGAACCCTCCCATTAATATGTTTCCCAGTGTGGTCCACGCTCTGTATCCTGAATGGTTCTCTTTAAAATTCTCAAGAAGATGATCACCGCATTTTTTTGCAATATCTAATATTTTTTGATCTTTTGTAACATTATAAAACTTAATCAGACCGGCTATTGCGCCGGCTGAACCATAAATAATATCAAATGCCACATCATGTTCTATCTGATC
This sequence comes from Vulcanimicrobiota bacterium, assembly GCA_036746235.1. Classification (GTDB taxonomy): domain Bacteria; phylum Vulcanimicrobiota; class SpSt-956; order SpSt-956; family JAKJGF01; genus CALARM01. Next base: position 4,918 of record DAIOEN010000195.1, read on the forward strand.
TTTTATCAACAAAGCCGCACGTTCCGCATAATCCATGATTTCAGGCATTTCAAGAAAATGACTTATAGAAACAAGGCTATATAGAACAGAACCAAGACCTGATGTCCCTCCTACACTCATTTCCTTCGCAATTATTGGTGACATAATATTATCATCAAGATCCTTAAAAAGAGGTTTTAATGCAGATAAAATGGTTCCTCTGAACAGATTTTTCTCTGAAACCATATCAAGAGCAGAAAGAAAGAGGGCAACGCCACAGATGCCATTATAAAGGTTATACCCCAGTGGCTGTAACTGAAATCTGTCTGCCTGCGGAAAATATTCATATCCTATCCATGTCACTCCTTCATTCCCAAAACATATGGCACATTCCTTGAGTTCTTTCCCGATTAAAAGAGCGTGTTCCAGAAATGTCCCCTGTAAATCAGGGCCAGATGTTATATCAGCTTCACGTGAAACATTTTCCGATTTTCCCGTATCTCTTGCATATAAAGCACCGTAAATAAATGCAATCTGCTTGTTCATGTCATTGGAGTCAAGTCCTTTTAAGCAGGTTATAACCCTGTCATAACCGGGTTCTTCGAAAAAACCTTCTATTGTTTTTCCACCGGGCACATTCAGAGCATTACTATCAGAGCAGGCTGTAATATAAGGTATATCCAGTTGTTCCATACTGTATATTTCTGATTTGATGAGAGGCCACAGGTAATCACCATTAATCTCAGGTTTACTGATGGCCTTTATAAGAAGATCAATATTAATGCTCCATAAAACAGGATCTCTCAGTAATTTAGGATCGAGTGAGTGGTTTAATATCATACCATAGGTTCTGGTAGGACGAAAAACAAAACGAATGTTCTTTTTATAAAAATCCCTCAATGGACTCTCAGAGGCAAGAAGAGAATCTCTATAAGCCATAAGATAGGAGTACATATCCTTAAAACCTTCAAGAATATAATCTTTGTAATAAAAAGGAGAAAGGCATTTATTTTCAAAAACAGGTACATTCAAAGACTCCTTGAGTTTATAGAATTGATATTCAAATGTCATTCCATCTGTTTTAAGGTTTTTCCAGATTTCTTTTTTAAAAAGCACTTCCTGTTCTCCAATACTTCCCAGTCCGCTTATATCATAAGGTTTTTTGTCCGGCCCAAATTGCCATCTGGGAAGAAGACCTGTTCTCAAAACAGAATCGAAAAAGTGTCTGCTTGCAAGAAAGCTTAACCTTTCTTCATATTTTTTATCTTCAAAGGATTTTGCCTGTGGGAGCATGAGGGTCTCTAAATCCACAACAACGGGATATTCTCCACTGGCAATAATATTTTCCATATGACAGTCAGAACATCCCAGAACATAGAGTAAACATAAAAGCTGTCCGGATCGTCTGTAATAATTTCTTCCGTCATCTTCATTTTTACATGGTAAATATTCTACAAACTCTGTCCATCCATAATTCTTACGATTAAGGATTTTTATGGTTTTAAATCTCAATGACACACCATGGTCGTTAAACCAGGAAAGCAACCTGAAATAAGCCTTTTCCAGAGAAAGGTCTTTGGGCTTATAGATAAGGCGCAAACCTGATTCAAAGGTTATAGATATTACAGACCGCCCGCCGTTATGTCTGTCAGAGAGAGAAGGTTTCACACTTATAACCTTTCCCACAGGTTCTCCTTTATGGAAAAATCTGGAAATCTCAGGCATGTCCTCCCGGAGTCTCAGGAAAAATTCAGATATAGATTCTATCCAGAACTTTATACGTACAGACACCAGCCGTGCGAGTACAGGATAGTCATTAAAAAAGTTAACAAAAGAATTATTCACCATTTCTCTTATAAATGCAGAATAAAATTCAGAGTCTTTTGTGTCTGTAAGCTGGTCAATAAAGGTCTCGAAAGGAGCTTTACTATTTAAAAGAAACAAAGAAAATTCCAGATGTATTGCCTTTAAACACATAAAGGCGAGAGAATTAAGCAGATTGTGTTCAAGAATAGCATGGGCTCTGTCATCTACAAGTGTATAGCTCTCCCCTGACTTTCCAATCAATTCATCTCTTGCAACCATTATAAAAGGAACAAAGGCTTCTTCAAAGGGCACAGGATTATCAGAGAAGATAAACCTCAGAGGAAACTCCTCTCGTGAATGTTCGGGAGTAATTTTTTTTTCCGGATTAATAATCTTCTCCAATATATTACTCCAATCGGGAAGATTATTTTTATCAGCAAGTCGGACATTTCCTAACAATGAAAGGACAGTATCTGCAGTCAGATTATCAAAGGAAAGTCTCTTTTCAAAAATTTCCTCTGTTCCTTGTGCCAGTATTTCTTTCCATTTATTAAGATTTCTTTCAGCAATTTCGTCATTCTGAGGCTGTTCCGGCACAAAGAACCCACTTATCCGATCATGTAAAAATGCAGTTTTTTCAATTAATTCAAGAATTTCTTTTTTTGTAAGACTCATTGAAGGTGTCTATCCTGTCGTATAAAGGATTATTTTCGAGCAATCTCTGAGATTAAACTGTACTATTTTTATTCCGTTAAGTCAATCTATAAAATTTTTTATAGATTATAATTTTCAAAACCTCTTTACTTTATGAAAAATAAAAGTGATATCTTAAGAAAAAAGGTTAGAAACAAGTCTCTTATATTACCTCATAAGTCACAAAAACTAAATATAATATAGAGGGTGGTTACTATAGCAAAAATAGATTCTCATAATATTACCCCTGCTTCTTATACCCCGCAGAACAGGCAGCAAATTCTTCAGGATACACAGGTACAGGAAAAGAAAGAATTAGAGCAGAAAGAGAAAGAAATTAATGAAAAAATAGACAAAGAACAAATAAAACAGGAAAAAGATACAAACCTTTATAGCCCGGCTAAAGAAAAAGATTCTTATCAAAAACCTGTAAAATCATCAGAAGTCTCCACAAAAGACATATCTAACTTCAAAACATCTTCCAGACAGGCAAAAATAGAAGACAGAACTGATAACAGGGACAAAAACACTGCTGCAGAAAAATTAAAGGAAAAAGTAGCAAACAGATCACGTATAAAAACCCTGAAAAATGTATCAAAACGTATTACCGGTACGTCTAAAAAAGAAACTGGGAATCGTACAAAAAAATCTAAAACACAGACAGGCCATAGCAAACAGAAAAAACATACAGAAAAAGAACAGAAAACCTATAAAGGAAACTCTCATATTATAGACAATAAAAATAAATATGACTATAAAGATCTTATGCCTTTAGAAGAAAAGAAAATACCGCAACATACTTCAAAAGGGAAAAGTGATAAAACAGGGCAGATTACCGGAGAAAGCACGAAAACCCTTTCAAATCCTCTTAACATAGCCATGGCAGAAAAGATAAAACTCAGAGAAGCCATGGAAAAAATAAAAGGAAAACAGGAAGAAGAAAAACAACAGGGAGAGCAGAGAATATTAAAAAAGAACCCCGGAGAGAACTCAAAAAGCAACAAGCTCCTGCCACTTAATGAAATACGTAAAAATTATGAAAAAAAATATAAGGAAATAAAAAAGACAGGTGGGGAAGCAGAAACAGGAGGGAATGGAAAAAATATCCAGGAAATAAAAAGAAGGGATAATTCCTCCAGGACTACGGAAGCAATAAGCCAGACTAAAGCAAAAGAGAATAATATACACGATGAGAAATCTGTAAAGAATCTTCCTGAAGAAAGAAAGAATTTAATAAAAGATAAAGATATTGTCAGAGAAAAATCAGGCTCCCCGAATGAATTAACAGAAAAGAAGGATATAAGAGACGGACGTGACAATGCCGATAAAGATATTAAACGCCTTAAAGAGCTGGAAAATAAAGAGGGAATGACAGAGAAACAAAAGATAGAAATTAGGGGGAAACGTAAAGAAGCTGAAGATATAAAAAATGAACGAGAGGAACTTTCAAAAGAAATAGCAGCTAAAGAGAGCAGAAAAAAGTCAGAGAATGAAATAAAAAAGCCATTGGAATTTGAAGAAAACAGTAATTCCGGGATGAAGCCGAAAGAGAGAATAGATAAAAATAAAATTCCAAAACTTATATCACTTGAAAAACTCCGTGAAAATTATAACATGAAGTACAATGGATTTAAAACTCAGGAACTGAAAGAGGCCCGGCATGCAGAATATGTGATAAAAGACAATAAAGATATATCATCTAAAAACAGTGAGAGGGAAAATCAAAGAATATATAAACCATCCATTACAAATGAACCGGCAGTAGATCAGCTAAGACAGGGAGAAAAAATAAAGGAAAGAGATACGGAAAAAGATAAAAAAATAGCAGTTAAATTACAGGATAAAACACAGCCTGTTCGGGAAAGAAAAATGGATTTTGACGGGAAATCCGATGTCAGCCATGATAGAGATAAAATTTTTCCGGGAGAAGCACAGATGACCGGTTGGAAATATACTCCTTCCGAAAAAAGAATGGATTCTTACGGAAAATCCGATGCCAGCCACGATAGAGATAAAACCTTACCGGGAGAAACACAGAAAACACAGGAGAGACATCCTGTTTCCGAAAGAAAAATTGATCCTAATGAAAAACGTGAGACACTTCAGGAGAAATTCAGAAATATTCTCTCTGAATTAAGGGGAACAGAGGATAAAAAGCCGGTTACGGAAAGAAACATTGATTCTGATGAAAAAGGTGACACAGAAAAATCAAAAAACATTCCGTCTGAATCCGGGGCAACAGAGGATAAAAAGCCGGTTACGGAAAGAAACATTGGTTCTGATGCAAAAGATGACACAGAGAAAATTAAAAATATTCTGTCTGAATCCGGGGGAACAGAGGATAAAACGCTGGTGACGGAAGGAAAAATTGATTCTGATGCAAAACATGAGACACTTCAGGAAAGATTTAAGAACATTCTGTCTGAATTACAGGGAACAGGCAATAAACAGACTGTTTCCGGAAAAAGAATTGCTTTTATGGAAAAAGGTGGGACCAATCAGGATAAAGATAAAAAATACCTTCATGAAGCACAGAGACCGGAGGATAAAAAGTCTGTTTCTACGAAAAGAATTGCTTCTGATAAAACATCCGATGTCAGCCGGGAGAAAGATAAAAAATTCCTTCATGAAGCACGGGGAATAGATGGGAAACAGCCTGCTTCCGAAAGAAGAATTGCCCCCGATAAAACATCCGATGTCGGCAGGGAGAAAGATGAAAAGTTACTCTCCGAAACACATGGAGCAGATGATAAACAGCCTGTTTCCGAAAGAAGAATTGCTTCTGATAAAACATCCGATGTCGGCAGGGAGAAAGATGAAAAGTTACTCTCTGAAACACAGGAAGCAGATGATAAACAGCCTGTTTCCGAAAGAAGAACTGATACAGATAAAACATCCGATGTCGGCAGTGAGAAAGACAGTAACACAATATCTGAAACACAGAAAGCACAGGAAAATCAATCTGCTTCTGAGGCTATTTCACAGGAAAAACTTACAGAAGAACAAAAAGAAAATATACAGGATTATAATAATAGTCTTAAAGAGACTATAAATACCAGGGAAGAAATTGAAACAGCAAAGGGAGACCTGGAAAAAATTGAGAAAATTAAGAATCTGGAAAGTAAAGAAAATAATCCGGAAGAAGCCAATAAATTAAGAGCAGATCTGGGTCTGAAAGAAGGAGATAATCTCGATCAAAAGGCAGAAGAATTAAAGAAAACAATAAAAGATAAAGAAGAACAATACAATAAAGACCTTGAAAAAACTGACGAACTATATCAAAAAGCAGTAGAAAATCTTCCGGAAAACGCTAAAAATGCTATAGATGCCTCAGATGAGGCTCTGAGCCAGAAAAGGACTGAACTACAGGAGGAATTACAGCCAAAGAAAGATGAAGTAGCAAGTAACAAAGAAGAGATAACCGGTCTTGAAGGAGATATTAATAACCTTAAAATATCAAAAGATAGTGCCGTAGGAGCAGATAAAACCAGAATAGGTGAAGAGATTAAAGAAAAAGAGGCAGAACTTGAAAAGCTTAAAAATGAACAGAAAGCACTTGAACAGGAAATAGCAGATAAGGAAAAAGAATATATTGGTCTCAGGCAGGAGAATGAACAGATTAAAGAACAGCTTGGCCTGGGTACCATTCAATTACCGGAAGGACTCACCAATGAAGAAAAACAGAAATATAATATGGCACAGGATATGTATTCCGCCGATCTTTATGGAGACGGAAGTACTAAAGATAAAATTGATAGGATTGAAGCTACAAAGGAAATAGCGAAAAAAATAAAAACAGAAGATCTGGAAAAATTAGGTAACGAAGGTAAGAATATACAGTCATCAGACACAACAACTGCTGTAAATCAGGTAGTAACTGATGTAGTCACAAATATGTCCGATGTAAACAAAGCCTATAATGATAATTTCAATAAAGCGTCCACACAATTAAATGATATCAAAGATGCAGAAGCCAAACTTGATTTGCTTAAATCGGGGAAAATAGATGAATATAACAAGTTAACAGGTGAGAATATCACAAAAGATAATGTAAATAATAAAATAGAAGACCTGGAAACAAGAAAAGGAAAATCTCAGGAAGAATATGACAAACTGGTAAAAGAGACTACGGATCTGCGTAATAAAATGATAAATCTACTGCCTGAAGAACAGAAAAAAGATTTTCTTGCTATGGAGGCAACCCTTAAGGATACAGGAAATCAACTGGCAGAATCATATATGCAGAAAGAAATAGAAAACAGCGACTATACGGCCTATATGGAACAGGCAAAGGCAGACAGGCAGGAACTTAAAGATCAGCTCAGTTCAATGGAGCCGGATTCTAAAGAATACAGCCAGTGTAAAGAACAACTGGATGCATTAGAACAGAATATAGACATAAGACAGGAAGAACATAATGCTTTTGAACAGAATTTATCAGATCAGGAACAGGAATATATAAAGGAAAGACAGGAAAGAGATCTGACAGCAAAAGAATTAGGCATAGGCCTGTCAAATGATCCTCCGTCAAATATGTCTTCTATAGATAAAACAAAATACGAAGCAATTAACGGTATGCTTGTAGGTAAAATACCACCGGGCGATAACCCTGTAGAAGACGCACTTATCAATGATAATATCAAGAAAGAATTATCCCTTAAATCAAAATACTCGGTAGCGGAGTTAAAAGATGCAAAAGATATAGGCACAACTATAACTGTAGGAAACATGGACGATCTTGGAGGTACAGAACCTGGAGCTATGGGTTATACGCAGGGAACAAGAATTTTTCTTTCCGATAAGCCTATGGCAGGAGTACTGGATCATGAAATGGGTCATATCACACAAAACTATAATATTATGGAACAGGGAGAACGTATAACAGACTTATACAATGAAAAATGCGCATCCGATCCTGCTTTTAAAGATAAATACATCAACGAACGAGAATTTTTTGCAGATTCCTTAAAAACATATAAAGATGCAAAAACCCATGGTGATGAAGCAATTAATAAATTTAAAGAAGAAAATCCTGATTTATATGATTATTTCAAGGAAATGGATAGCAAAAATAAGTTAAGTGATACCCTGAATTCAATCTTTGGGACTGAAAGGCAGGATAGAACAAAAGTAGAACCTGTTACGGGAGAGCAACTGAGGGAACAATGGGATAGTAAACCGGATGAAAACATTGCGAAAAGTCTGGGTACGGAAAAGGATTATTATACAGCCTTTGTACCCTCCGGACAGGCATCGGCTGCACCGGGCAAATGGGGCAACAAACCGGGTAATTCTTCAGGTCAGGTGACTCAGGCCATACCATCTTCAATACAGGATAACAGTCTGCCGCAGAATCAACTTACTGATAGTGTAAATAAAAGTAATCAATCAGGTAATTCGCAGAGCCAGTATTCGGCACCGGCACACAATCAATATTCCGGCAAAAAACCTGAAACAGACACGAGTCAAACCAGACAACATAATAACCAGGGAGCAGGGAATGACCATTCTATATCAGGAAGCGGCGGAGGCAGCAGCATTTACAGAGCACCTGAAAAAGAAACGGAAGAGGCAAAAGAAGAAAAAAATAAAGAGAATCAGGAATCTGACGGTTTAAGTAAAGAAGAAAAAGCAGTGGGTATGACAAAGGAAGAAAAAGCTGCAGGCATGACTAAAGAAGAAAAGGCTGCAGGTATGACTAAAGAAGAAAAAGAAGCAGGCATGACCAGAGAAGAAAAAGAAGCAGGCATGAATAAAGAAGATAAAACGGCAGGTATGACCAGAGAAGAAAAAGAAGCAGGCATGGTGAAAGAAGAAAAAACGGCAGGAATAACAAAAGAAGAACATATTAAATTAACAAAAGAAGATAGTCAGTCGGAGAAGTCAAATTTAGAAAGCAGAAATAAGGAATCTACCGGAAGACAGGAACAAAAGGATTTTAAAACCGAGCAGCCAGTAAATAAAGGTAATCAGAATAGTACAAAGCATCAAAATCAAACACAGCAAAAACAGGGACAGACAGAGCAACAGTGGCAGCCAGGACATAAAATAGAGTCACCTCAGACAAAACCTGATCAGGTAAAGACAGAAAATCATCAGGAACAGGCTAAAACAGGTCAGGAGATAAAACCGGAACAGCAGAAAACTCAGCAGGAACAGGTCAAAACAGGTCAGGAGATAAAACCGGAACAGCAGAAAACTCAGCAGGAACAGGTCA
>DAIOEN010000196.1:0-13705 GCA_036746235.1 Vulcanimicrobiota bacterium
CAGTGACCAGTGACCAGTGACCAGTGACCAGTGACCAGTGACCAGTGACCAGTGAGCAGTTATATTACTACGTAAAAGTAATGTTTATCGTTCACTCTTCACTCTTCACTCTTCACTCATTCACTCTTCACCCTTCACTCTTCACTCATTCACTCTTCACCCTTCACTATTCACTATTCACTATTCACTATTCACTATTCACTATTCACTATTCACTATTCACTCTTCACTCATTCACTATTCACTATTCACTATTCACTATTCACTATTCACTATTCACCCATTCACAATTCAAACGCAAAAAGTCCGTTTTCTTCCGATGCAATAAATAGCATGCCGTCTGCCACTGCAGGGGAAGAACTTATTTTCCCGCCTATTTCTTTTTTCGTTACATTTAAACTGTTTACATCCAGTGTATATATATAACCACCGGAGTTACCGATATAAAGTATGCCGTTTGCTATGGCAGGGGAAGATATTATTTCTCCGTTTGTTTCAATTTCACACATTTTATCTCCTGTTATGGAGTCAATGGCATATATTTTTTTATCTTCAGAGCCTGTAAATACTTTATTATATGCTACTGCAGGTGAAGAAATTACTTTACCTCCTGTTTCAAATTCCCATATAGTATCTCCCGTATCTGCCTGTAAAGCAAGAACTTTATGTTCAAGAGTTCCGAAATAGAGTATATTTTCAAAATGGGCAGGTGAAGATTCTACAGGACCTGTATGCTTTTCCCATAACAATTTCCCTTCCAGATCTAGGGCATAAAATTCTCCGTCTACTGTACCGAAATATACACTTTTATCATTTATTGCAGGCGATGAGATAACAGTTTTACCTGATTCAAAACTCCATTTCAATTCCCCTGTTTCTACAGATAAACAATATAGAATTCCGTTATCTGAAGCAAGATATAGCATGTCTTTTAATAATAGCGGTGAAGAATTTAGTTTATTCTTTGTTTCAAAGAGCCATTTTACACAGAGACTTTCTTTTTCCAGGGCATAGATAAAACCGCCGTTAGAAGCAAGATATATATTTTTTAATTCAATTACGGGGGTGGCTTTTATTTCTCCGCTCGTATTGAAATTCCACAGTTCTTTTCCATTTTCAATATGCAGTGCATAAAGCCTTGTATCTTCCGAACCTATATATACCATTTCATCTGATATGACTGGAGAAGAACTTATCTTCCCGTGAGGTTTAAATACCCATTTCTGTTTAAGCCTGTTTTCGGTTTTTTCATCGGTTTTTTCAACAGGATTGTAACTGCATCTGGAAGTATCTTTTTTAAACATTACCCAGATTTTAGAGTCTGCAGTATATTTCATTTCTTCCAGATAATCTTTACTGGAAATAGAGAGAGCTTTTTCCGTGATTCTACTGACTTCCTGGTATTCTTTCATCAGTAATTTCGTTTTTGCAAGTTTTGCATAGAAAATAATATTTGTCGGATCAAGATTTACTGCATCTTTGTATGCATCGGCAGCTTCTCTGTAATTTTCTAACTGTTCGAGAACATTACCATATTTGAAAAATATCATTCCGTTTTTAGGATTGATCTCAAGTGCTTTGAAATACAATTCAATAGACTCTTCGTATCTATCAGTCCTTGCATAAATATCTCCGAGCAGTATATGATAATCTTCCTTGTTTACACCATAAATTGAACTGCTGAGAATTAAGTCCAGCTCCTGTTTGTTGAATATGAGTTTTTCTTTTTTACTGATTGGTGAATTTTTTAATATCCCCGGCAGAGTATCTTTAAGAAACTTTTTACCTGTAAGTGTTTCTATAACTTTTAATTTTCTGGCTGTAAACTTGTGTTTTAAATTTTTAATAGCCTCCCGTGGAATTTCATATAACTCTGTATAAGCAAGAGCTTTTTTTATGTGTTCTGTAGCTTCGTCCCAGTCTTCTCTGGAAAAGGCATTTTTTGCTACTCCGTAATGAGATTCTGAAAGTTCCAGTTTTACATCCAGATTATCTGTATCTTCTGTAACGAAACTGGTGAGTAATCCCAGAGCATCTCTGTATCTTTCTATTTCTCTGTAAATTTTTGAAAGTTTAAGTCTGTAAAAAATATTTTCAGGCTGTAATTTTATCATTTTCAGATAAATGATTTTTATTTGTTCCCTGTCTCCCTGTTTTTCGAAAGCATCACTTAAGATTTCAAATAATGTATAGTCATTTAATTCAAGGGCCATGGAAACGACCTGATTTATGATTTTATTATCACTTATGCCCATAGTCACTGCTTTTGCTATGGATTTTATAGCATTATTCAGATCCTGTGCCTGAAGATAAATTTCAGCTTTATCTATATAATAATTAGGACTGTTCTGTCCGAATTTATCGGCTTTATTCAGGTATTCCTGTGCTTCTTCACTATGGCCTTCTGTCATTAACATTTTACCGAGGAGATAACTGGGTTCATAATAACATGGATTTATTTTTATGGCTCTTTTTAAGCATTCTCTGGCATGTTTGAGAGCCTTTTTCTTCATAAACAATCTGCCAAGAGATGTCATAGTTTTGTAATGATCCGGTTTCAGTGCTAAAACATTTTTCAATATTTCCTGTGCTTCTTCAATAAGGTCATTCTGTAACAGTAATGAACCGAGCCTGTATTGAACATCAGGCATTTCCGGATCTTCTTCTATTACTTTTTCATAATATTTACTGGCTTCCTGCCAGTCTCTTGCCTCGATAAGTATACCGGTATAAAACTGTATTTGAGGCGAATCTGCTGTAAGTCCTGAAAGCCTTATAATTTCAGGAACAACTTCTTCCGGTACCTGATTATTCTGGCTGTAAAGCTCTACGAGGTTCAATAAATCTTCTTCTCTACTATTATCCAGGATTATTGCACTTGTAAGTGATTGTATTGCTTTACGTATATCTCCTAACTGTCTGGTGGCAGTGCTCTGACCTCTATATGCTCTGGCTGATTGTTCTATGGACAGGGCATATTTGAACTGTTCCAGTGCTTCCTGATACATACCCTGGTAAAGATGTATTTCTCCGAGACGGCAGAAATTATTATGCTCATCATGTTTATCTGATATACTGCTTCTCAACAGATATGTAATCTGTTTTAGATTTGCGTCATCTGTATTTGCAAGAGCCACCCCTTCTATGTCAACCTTGAGTGTATGGAACTTTTTCTGATAATCCAGGTTTGCAGGGGATATGTCTACGGCAAATTTATAATATTCATAAGCAGATTTTATGTCACCGAGGTCTTCATATATTTTTCCTATTGCATAATATATTGTGGCATCTCTGGGAGATAGATTTGCTGCTTCTTTATATGATTTAATTGCTTCATTGGAATCATTTATCTCCTCAGCTTTTCTTGCCTGGTTTAAATGTTCTCTTAAGAGGTTGTATTTATTTCTTATTTCCGAAACCTTTGTTTGGAGATCAAGAGCGTCAGGATTCAGGAGAAGGGCTTTTTCATATATGTTTGCAGCTTTTTCCTCCAGTCCCCGGGCATAATAGCAGTCGCCGAGTTGCCTGTAAGCACTTTCAGACGTATCTTTTCTGGTTATGTAATCCTGAAAATATTTTTCTGCTTTTTCATATTCTTTCTTTTCCATTAAAAGCTGTCCAACAGTCAGGTTAAGTTCTATCCTTGAAGGATCTTCGTGAAGGAACTTTTGATATCTGGACAGTTCATCCTGAGGCACTTCAGGAATCAACTCTTTTTCTCCAGAGTCACGACGTTTTTTCTTCTTTTTCTTCAGGAGTATTCTGTTGTCTTCCGGTGGTCTCTTCTTCTTTTTCTTCAAAGGTAATTCTTCATCTTCCGGTGGTCTCTTCTTCTTTTTCTTCAAAGGTAATTCTTCATCTTCCGGTGGTCTCTTCTTCTTTTTCTTCAAAGATAATTCTTCATCTTCCGGTGGTCTCTTCTTCTTTTTCTTCAAAGATAATTCTTCATCTTCCAGCGGTCTCTTCTTCTTTTTCCTCAAAAGTAATTCTTCGTCTTCCGGCAGTCTCTTCTTCTTTTTCTTAAAAGAAGCCTTATCTGTTTCCAGGAGAGCCAGTAATTTTTTCTTTTTTTCTTTTGATACGGGTCTGTCCAGCCCAAGGAGCTTCAATACTTTTTTCTTCAAATCAGGCCCTTCGCCATCAGATGTTTTTTTCTTTTTTTTCTTTAATTCTGTATCTTCCGAACCATGGAGTTTCTTCTTGTTCATCACTTTTCTGCTCCTCTTTTTATCTTTCAATTTTTTATCTTTCAATGATTAGAAATTTTTATATCATCAGATTTTAAATAAAATTCGTTGACTTTTGACTGGTAACTGGTAACTGGTCACTGCTCACTGGTAACTGGTCACTGCTCACTGCAATATATTCTGCCGGTATATAATCTGCAAGCCATATCTTTTCATTTCCTTTATAAAATTTTATTCCTTTCTCAAATGCTTTCTGTGATTTTACCATTAGAATTAGTGGCTTTTTGTCCTTACGTTTACCTACTTCGATAGCTGTTTTTTTATCAAGTGAAAGATGGACATACTGTCTGTTCATAGGGAGTAAACCACTGGATTTTATAATCTCCCATGCCCTGCGGGATGTTCCATGAAACATGGTTTCAGGAGGAGGCAGTGGTTCTTTAACCAATTTTTCCGGCAGGGAATGCCCGTAAAGAGCCCTTATTTTATTTCCCATAATCTCAAACCTTTTTTTGGAAGATATCTTTATTATTTCTTCTAAATCCTGAATGGAAAGATCTTTCCATTCTTCTCTTTCCTGACTGAGAGTTTTTATCAGACTTTCTATCTCCACCCATCCTTTTTCATCCAGTTCCAGTTCATAGACCCATGGCTCATGTCTTAAAGCATGAGATATTGTTTTACTCAAAGCTGTATAATCCATATAACTCTCCTTTATTCAGATTGATTCATTATTTTTCCTTTATTTCCTGCCATAATATTAATAAAAGCTATGTAACCCATAGTCATGCCGAATACTGCAGGAACGAAGCAGGAACTTCCCTGCCTTCCTCTTATTCTGCCTCTCTGAAATTCATTTTCTTCCCATGATAGTTTTTTTTCAGGCATGGTACTTTTTTCAGTTGAATAGACAGCCTGTATATTATTTAAGTTGATTCCGTCTTTTTTCAGTATTCTTTTCAACCTTCTTGCAAGATTGCATGTTGTAACTTCAGAAAGAAGTCCTTCTTTTACACATAGCGGGTTAATTCTTCCTCCTGCTCCCATACTGGAAATAAATGGTATTTTATGATTAAGAAGTGATTTAATTACTTTTACTTTAGGTCCAAGGCTGTCTATTGCTTCAATACAGAAGTCAATTTTGTCTGTTCCGTTAATAATCTCTTCTATAGAGTTTAAGTCTAAAAAATCCGAGCACGTTAATATTTCACCTGAAGGATTTATGGATAAAATTCTCTCTTTCATTACCTCTACTTTATTTAATCCGATTTTTTCTTTTGTAGCTATTATGTGCCTGTTAAAATTTGTCTCACTTATTCTGTCAAAATCTACAAGTATGAATTTTCCGATGCCCGATCTTACCAGTCCTTCACAGGCAAAAGATCCTACGCCGCCAAGACCGAAGATAGCCACTCTACTCCGGGACAATATCTCTAATTTCTCTCTTCCTATTAATAATTCAGTTCTTTCATAATATTGTGACATATGTTCACCTCTTACTTAGAGCCTGTTCCAGTAATTGAATATATTTTTCTCTCTTTCTGTCAATCCTTTCGAAATCAAACACTGAAGAAATATTATCCTCCAGAGCTTTCTTCAGAATATATTCTTTTTCTTCTCTGGCTTCTTTTAAAGCATTAAATATAATAGCTAAATGGTCCGGTCTGGAAGCTTCAATCTGAGGAAATATTTCCGGCGGTATAAAGGGACTGTCTGTCTCACACAGAATTCTATTTAATGGAACCATAGCAGCTATTCTTTTTAGATTTTTTGAACGTTTAAATGTAAGTGCTCCGGAAAAAGATATGTAAAATCCTTTTTTAATTGCCGGAGCCAGATATTTAAATCCTCCTGAATAGGAATGCAGGATAATCTTTACGTCATCTTTCAATAGTTCCAGATCAGAAAAAAGCTGTTCAAAAGCTTTTCTACAGTGAATTATTAGAGGCAGTTTTTTTATATTTACCATTTCAATCTGTCTTATAAAAGCTTCTCTCTGATGCTCCATTGAAGGATTACCTTCATAATTATCATATCCTGTTTCACCTGCTGCAATGCATGCTTCCAGTGCTTGTTCCATAATGTTTATAAAATCTTTATATTCTTTTTTCTCTGTCCATGCCGCCTGAGGATGGACTCCCATGGAAAGATAGATATTTTTATAGGCTTTAAGTATGGGAATGGTCTTTATGAGAGTATCTTTATTGTAAACACATGTTATTATTCTTTTTACCCCTGTGTCAGTGCATCTCTCAAGTATATCTTTTATTTCATTTAATGTAAAATTATACAGGTGACTGTGTATGTCGGTAAACATGTTAATGATAAAAAATTAATAGATATTCAGAATTTATTTTTACTATATATTATACCCTTTTATCCCTTATATTTCACAAAAAAAATTAATTCTTATAAAAAGCAGGGGTTTAATTATATTTAGCAAATTAATTTTATATCAACTTTTTATAAAAAATGGTTTTGGAAATATTTTTATGTATAAAAATTGTGATAAATGTTCCCAGTTGAATAATGTAAATGATCAGTTTTGTATCAGATGCGGTAATATTCTTACCTCTGAAGCTTCTTTTTTGAAACTGTACGCTTCCCGCGTTATGGAATTAGAAAGGTTGAGCGATAGGTACAGTATTCTTAAAACAATTAAAAGCGGCGGAATGGGCACAATTTTTATGGGGATAGATAAGAATTTGGGTAAAGTCTGTGCTATTAAAGAATTGATTATGAGATTCAGTGCAATAGATGGCACAAACGAAGCTTCCATAGAGATGTTTGAACAGGAAGCAAAACTTCTTTCAAGCCTCAATCACAGCAGTCTTCCCAGGGTGTATGATTATTTTGCAGTGAACGGTAAATACTATCTTGTAATGGATTACATTGTAGGAGAAGATCTTCTGACAATAATGAGTGAAAATAATTATGACAGGGGATTCCCTGAAGAACAGGTAATAGACTGGGCTGTTCAGATCTGTGATGTTTTGAGTTATTTACATAACAGACAGCCTCCTATTATATACAGGGATCTTAAACCTTCAAATATAATGATAAAAAGAGCTGATAATTCACTGGTTCTTATAGATTTTGGCATAGCAGTGTCAATGGAAAAGGATTGTTCTTCTCTGACTGAATATGCGACTATTGGTTATGCTTCACCCGAACAGTGTGCAGGTAAACCATGTGATGTAAGAAGTGATATTTATTCTCTCGGTTCCACCATGTACCACCTTATTACCGGCACCCGCCCCGAAGGATTTTCTCTTGAACCTCCAAAAAGACTGAATCCTGATATTTCATTTTATATGAATTACATTCTTACAAAAGCCATAGAATTGAAAATTAAAGATAGATATCAATCAGCAGATGCACTTAAGCGTTCTCTTTTATTATGGAAAGATCCTTTTTCTGTTATTCAGAGTGACAGAGGTCTTTCTAATACTGATCTGTTAATACTTCAATTAAAATCAAATGATAAAAAGGCCAAGTTACAGGCTATAAAAGCTTTAAGCAGTGTTATACAGGAACAGGCTACTATAGCTTTAACCAAACTGTTATATGAAAATGATAGGCCTGTCCAGAAACAGGCTGCCATAGCTCTTGGAGAGATTGGAGATAATATAGCTATTGACGGATTGTTAAATTTATTGAAATCAGATGACAGGAGTCTGAGACTGGCTGCAGTGGAAAGTCTTCAAAAAATTAAATTCCCTGATGATGAGTATATTGTTTTTTCCTGTATTAAGAATTTATTCTCTCATACAGACAGCCCTGTACGTTTGTTAGCTTTTTCTCTGCAGAGTAAATTTAAATATGAATCCTTTTATTCCTATTTATTTGAAGGACTTACAGATGAAGACCATAATATTAGAAGACTCTGTGCTATGACTCTTGCAGAATGGGGCAGACCTGATGCCATAAATCCTATAAAAAAAGCAATCGAAAAGGAAAGTTTATTTTCGATTGCAACAAAAAGGGTGCTCCAGAAGGCCCTTACAAAACTCAAAGATACTGTATATAGACAGCAGCAGGAAATTTATGAGACGGCAGGTAGCAGTAATATTTATGATTATGCAGATGTTCAGGGTGGTTTTGAGACTTCTGAATTATCTCTTCCAGAGCAATTTAAAGATACAAAAGAACTTTCACCTGATAAAGAAAATCGTAGAGATACAGGAGAGGTTTCTTCTGAAGATAAACAGCCTTCGGAAACCAGAGAAGGGTTGCTCCAGAAATATAGAGAAAAAGTTTCTCATGGAGAGATAAAGGTTTCAAAACCTCTCTTTTCTTCTCAGGAAAAGAGTGAGAAGAAAACTCCGGAGAAGGCTGAAGAACAGAAGTTTGTTCTTAAAAAAGCCAGAAAAGAAGAATTTTCTGAAAGTGAGACAAAGCTAAAAAAATCACTGAAGAAGAAAGATGTTCCTTCTTTAACTTCAGGCAGTGCATTGCAGGAAAAGGAACATGAAAAAGATAAAAAACATGTTTTGAAAATGAAACTTTCGGCTAAAGACAGGCCTTTAATTGAAGCTGTTGCACAACTGGACGAGCCGGATAAAGACAAACTTCTTGATGAACTTTCTATCAGAACGAAAAGCCAGGATATGTTGACCGAAGGTGTAGAAGACATTTCAGGAGAATATAAACCTGTTATAAAAGAAGAGGAACCTGACGTTAAATCTTTTGTAAAAGAAGAGGAACCTGACGTTAAATCTTTTGTAAAAGAAGAGAAACCTGAAGTTAAACCTGTGTGTCAACAGGAAAGTGATAGTGTTGTAAGCCCTGTTATAGATTTTGAAACAGTTTCTGCTACTTATATAAAAAAGAAAGAACCTCTGGAGTCTGTACAGAAGATAGAAAGTAACGTCCCGGCTAAATCAGGAACAAAACTAAAAGAACTATTAAAAAAGAAACTGCTCGATACAATAGCGCCTCCTGCACCGAAAAAACCTCTGCCAGAACCTGTTCTCACCAGAGAAGAAGTTGAAAGTAGAAAAGAAAAATATAAATCATTAATACAGGATGTGAAGCCTTCCTCTAAAAAGAAAGAAAAAGATGATCTGGCACAACTTAAAAGAGAACTGGAAGAAGAAAAAAAACAACTGGAAGATAAGAAGAAAAAAGAAGAACAGGAAAGAAAAAGGAAATTTGAAGAACTGGAATATGAAAAAGCTCAGAGAAAGGCCTACCTTAATCTTGATGTTACAGATTATACGCCTGATCTTAAAGATAAAAAGCTTCTGGAAGAAAGAGAAAAACTTAAAGAGGAACTTGAAGCGGACAGACAGCGTTTGAAAGAAAAAAAAGCCAGAGAAGAAGAGTTGAAGGAGAAAATTGAATTTAAAGAAGAACCTCTTAATTGCTGGGAGGTTATGCTGTGCGGTAAACAGGCACTGTGTCCTGCATATCCTAAAAAAGGAAGAAGATGTGCTCATACAGTCGGTAATATTGATGGGAAGAAACCAAGAGGTCCTCTTGCTGGTACAAAAAAATGTGCTACATGCCCGTTTTTTAAGAGTGAACATTATGAAAGATAGGAAATATGTATAAAAACTGTGATAAGTGTGCCCAGGTAAATAATGTTAATGATCTCTTTTGTATCAGATGCGGTAATATTTTTGCTTCAGAAGATTATTTTTTAACATTTTATGAATCACGTATTATGGAAGCAGAACAGCTTACAGACAGATATACTCTTCTGAAAACTATAAAGAGCGGCGGCATGGGCACCATTTTTATGGCTCTTGACAGGAATTTAGGTAAAGTCTGTGCTATTAAAGAACTGCATAGAAGTTCATTCGTTGATGAAACATCTGACATTGAGATCTTCGAAACAGAGGCCAGGCTTCTTTCAAGTCTCCAGCATCCGCGCTTGCCAAGAGTATACGATTATTTTACGCTGAATGGAAAATATTATCTTATTATGGATTATATAGTCGGAGACGATCTCTTAACTATAATGGAGGAAAATTATCAGGACAGAGGAGTCCCCGAAGAACAGGTAATAGAATGGGCCATTCATCTATGTGATGTTTTGAGTTATTTACATAATAGAGAACCTCCTATAATATACAGGGATCTTAAACCTGCAAATATAATGATAAGAAGAGCAGACGGTGCTCTCGTTCTTATAGATTTCGGTATAGCCAGAGTATCACTTGGAGACTCTTCCTCTTCATCTCATGAATTTGTAACTATTGGTTATGCTTCACCTGAACAATGCGGAGGAAAACCATGTGATCACAGAAGTGATATTTATTCCTTTGGCACTACTGTTTTTCATCTTATTACAGGCTATCATCCCAGAGGTTTTTCCCTTGATCCTCCTGCCAAAAAAGTTAAACCGGAAATTTCCCTTTATATGGATTATGTTATTTCAAAAGCAAAAGCAATGAAGATTAAGGATAGATATCAATCTATAGACGACATTAAATATGCACTTTTACTCTGGAAGGATCCTTTTTCTGTAATTCAGAGTGAAAAAGGACTGTCCGATACGGATCTATTAATACTTCAATTAAAATCCAATGAGACAAAGAACAGATTACGTGCTATTAAAGCTCTCAGCGGTATTATACAGGAAAAGGCTACGGTAGCTTTGATTAAACTTTTATCTGACGATGATGTGACACTTCAAAAACAATCTGCTATTGCACTGGGAGAAATTGGAGATAATATAGCTGTTGATGGATTGTTAAAGTTATTGAAATCAGATAATAAAGGTGTCAGAACAGCTGCCATTGAGAGTCTTGAAAAAATCAGATTTCCTGATGAAGAATATATTATTTCTCCCTGGCTTTCCGAATTGTTTTCCCATAAAGACACTTCAATCCGTTTGTTTGCTTTTAATTTACTGAGTAGAGTCAAATATCCAACGTTTTATAACAATTTATTAGAAGGTCTTAAAGATGAGGATCATAATATAAGAAGGATATGTGCTATATCTCTTTCAGAGATTGGCAAAGAAGATGCAATAGAACCTATAAAAAAAGCTATTGAAAAGGAAGGCCTTTTTTCCATAACAACAAAAAGAGTGTTACAGGGTGCCCTTTATAATCTTATGGAATTAATAAAGAAAAAAAATGATATCAAACAGGAAGATGCCGGAGAGAGCGTTAGCTATGCAGATAAAGAAGCTGATTTTAAGACGTCTATACTTACACTTCCCGAACAGTTTAAAGATACAAGTGAACTTTCATCTGAACACCAGAAAATCTCTAATGTTTCTTCAAAAGAGACAAGGGAGCTTACCTCTGATGCTAAAGTACCTTCTGAAGATACCGGTAGAGAAGGTTTACTCAAGAAATACAGAAAGAAAGTCAAAGAGGGTAAGATAAAGGTTTCAAGACCACTTTTTTCTGACAGAGCTGAAGAAGAACTCGACAGGAAAAATGCTGAAGAGAATAAAAGGGATAAATTTATTCTTCAAAAAGTCGTAAAAGAAGATGTTAAAAAAGAAGATAAAACATTAAAGAAAACTACGACTATGACAAAAAAACTGGAAGAAATTGTTTCTCCCGTGGCAGAGGTTCCATCAGATGTCAGACCTGTCCTGAAAATGAAATTGTCAGTCAAGGATAAACCTATTATTGAAGCTCTGGCAAAGATGGAAGAACAGGATAAAGAACAACTTCTCGAAGAACTTTCTGTGAAAAGGGAAACATCAGGTGAAGCGACTGTTGTAAAAATGTCACTTCCTGTCAAGGATAAACCTATTATTGAAGCTCTGGCAAAGATGGAAGAACAGGATAAAGAACAACTTCTCGAAGAACTTTCTGTGAAAAGGGAAACATCAGGTGAAGCGACTGTTGTAAAAATGTCACTCCCTGTTCAGGATAAGTCTCTTGTTGAAGCTGTTGTAAATCTGGAAACTCCTGTTAAAGATATACTTCGTGATGAACTTGTTTTTAACCCGGATAGTTCATTTAAAGAAAAACTCCTTACTGAAACTTCTGTAAAATCTGCCTCTGCTGGTAAAGTTTCTATTAAAGAATTACCTTCTCACGGAGTTGTATTACCTGAAAAATCTTCTGTCATGGAAGCTTCCGTTAAAGAATTACCTTCTCACGGAGTTGTTTTACCGGAGAAATCTTCTGCCGTGGAAGTTTCTGTTAAAGAAATACCTCCGCCCGGGGTTGTTTTACCGGAGAAATCTTCTGTCGAAGACAGACATGTCCTTTCTCCTGTAAAAATTCCTGGAACTCTGTCTGGAAATAAGTTTCCTATCAGGCGGAGGGATTTAGATGTTAAATCTTATTTTAAATTAGATAAAAAATCACAACATATTCTGACGAAAAAAAAGGACGAAAAAACTATATCTGAGTCCATAAGAAAAGCCTCACCCGGTTAATATTAATAAACCCTTCCTGACCCGTTATCTACAAGGCGATTGGAATAAACAGGAAATTTTCTGCAGAGTTCTTTTATTTCTATTTTTATATCTTCTTTTATTTGTTCTGATTTTATATTGTAAAGAATTTTGCCTATCATTTCTGCTATCTGTTTCATTTCTGCTTTTCCCATTCCTCTGCTTGTAAGGGCAGGCGTACCGAATCTTACGCCACTTGTTACCATAAGTCCTTTCGTATCATAGGGAATAGAATTTTTATTGGCTATAATTCCGGCTTCATCCAGGGCTGTTTCTGCTTCCTGACCTGTAATATTCTGAGCCGACAGATCTACGAGGATCAGGTGGTTATCAGTGCCTCCTGTAACGAGTCTGAACCCTCTGTGTTTAAGTTCCTCTGCCAGAACCTGTGCATTTTCTACTATATTTTTTGCATATTCTTTGAACCCCGGTTGCATAGCTTCAAGGAAGCACACTG
This sequence comes from Vulcanimicrobiota bacterium, assembly GCA_036746235.1. Taxonomy (GTDB): domain Bacteria; phylum Vulcanimicrobiota; class SpSt-956; order SpSt-956; family JAKJGF01; genus CALARM01. Next base: position 13,019 of record DAIOEN010000196.1, read on the forward strand.
CTTTTGCTGCTATTATATGCATCAGAGGGCCTCCCTGTATACCGGGCATCACTGTTTTATCCAGCTTTTTTCCATAAGTTTTTTTGCAGAGTACCAGTCCCCCTCTTGGTCCTCTCAGGGTTTTGTGGGTTGTGGAGGTTATAAAATCTGCATAAGGAACAGGGTCAGGATGAACTCCTCCTGCAATTAAACCTGCCAGATGGGCCATATCTACCATCAGATAGGCTCCTACTTCCTGGGCAATGGCACCGAATTTTTCAAAATCGATTTTTCTCGAGTAGGCACTTGCTCCGGCTATAATCAATTTGGGACGATGTTCTTTGGCAAGAGAGAGAATATGATCATAATCTATCATTTCTGTTTCTCTGTCTACAGAGTAAAAAACTGCATTAAATAATTTACCTGAATAATTTACCCTGCTTCCGTGGGTTAAATGACCTCCATGGGTAAGGTCCATGCCAAGTATTGTATCACCCGGTTCCAGGACGGTGAAATAAACTGCAATATTTGCCTGAGAACCTGAATGGGTCTGGACATTTGCATATTCTGCACCGTAAAGTTTTTTAGCCCTTTCAATGGCTTCTCTCTCAATTATGTCTACAAATTCACATCCGCCGTAATATCTTTTCCCAGGATAACCTTCTGCATATTTATTTGTAAGAACCGATGCCTGTGCTTCAAGTACTC
>DAIOEN010000197.1:0-13701 GCA_036746235.1 Vulcanimicrobiota bacterium
GATTATGGCAATAAAAATTATACGGGAGATAACAGGGCGTGGTCTGAAAGAAGCACATGATCTGGCAGAAGCAATTGGAGTGGCTCAGAGTGGCAGGTAAGAGCTATTACTGAGTTACGCGTAAGTCTTGACGGGAGGAAACAGACTATTACGCTGCCAGGTCAGTAATATAGATAAATTTACAATTTTTTAACATAAACATCTGGACATATATTATATATATAGAGTATTATTTAACAGTGAAGTATTATAAAATTCTGAGAGGAAGTCATTATTATGATTATAAATTCATCTGTAACATCATCTGTCCCGGCAGTGAAACAGAATAAAAGAGAAATATCGTCAGACACAGGTCAGAAAGACAGAGTGACTATTTCCGGCGAGAAAGAGACTTCAAATATGAGCCCTCTGGAACTGTTTTCCGTTAATTGTGTAAAAGACAGAGCTTCACAGGACATGGAACTCTCTTCACGGGAATATAAAATTCTTCTGAAACCTGAAAATTTCGAAGATATGGAAAAAGGTATCGGAAAATTCTGGAAAAGTGTAAAAAAACTTGCAAAAGAAGAAGGGCTTGAGGTTGACAGTACCTATTCGGACGAAGCAGGAGATCCCCGTTTCGTTACATATCTGGACACACCTGATTTTGCTCTGAATAAACTCGGCTATACCCTCAGAAGAAGACAGAAACATGAATTTAAAAGCGGTGAAGACAGAGGTAAAAAATATGAGATTACCCTGAAATACAGAAACAGTGATATTAATATGTCCTCCGGCAAAGACGTATCTCCCGCAGAGTTCCTTGACGGTTCCGTAAAATTTGAAGATGATATAGTAGCAGGAGGCAGTGCAATAAAAAATGTTTATTCTAAAAGCGGAACGGTAGAATTAAAAGAAGAAACAGGTAACAGTCTCGAAGATTACATGGATATTTTTCCCGGCCTCAAAGAAACAGAACTTTCTCCTGAGAGTCAGCTGGGAAAGGTTAACAATAAGAAAATCGAAGAATATAAAGCGGAACTCGGAGAGATAGATTTCGGAGGAGTAACGGGGAAAGCATCACTATCAGTATGGTATAACCAGGGTAAAGATAAGAACCCCGTCATAGGTGAATTTTCTTTCAGTTATGACATAAATGACAGTGAAAATAAGGATAAAATAAATAATTTTGTAAAAGCCATACAGAGAGAACTTTCGTCCTCTATTGCAGACGGAATTACAAAAACAGAATTGATATATGGTAAAAAAGGAGAAAAATAATGGCTGACATAAAACCAAGATTTGAATTTCGCACCTTTGCACAGAATTTCGGTATTGTAGAAACAAAAATGAGGCATTTCTCTAAATGTGAAAACATAAGGGAAAGTTCTGAAATCTATATTGTTTCAAGGACAAACAATGAAAACAATACAAAAATCAGGGATAAACTCATGGATATAAAGGTTTTTGTTAAGAAACAGGAAGGTCTGGAACAGTGGAATCCCAGGATGAAGGGTTCTTTTCCAATGAAAGCAGAAATGATAAAAAATGACGTATTCCCGGCTTTTCAGGTAAGTATTCCGGAATTTAAGAGAGATGAATACAGTCTGGAAGAATATTTAAATGAGCTCATAAGACCGCACAGGGATCTTGTAGCAGTAAATGTGTTTAAAAGGAGATTTGCCTTTACTGTAAACAATTGTATTACAGAAATAGCAGAACTGCTGATAAACGGTGCAGCCATAAAGACTGTTGCCATAGAATCTACCGATATAGAAGCAATCTTAAAAGCAAAAGAAATGCTCTGTCTCACAGAATACGAAAATGTGAATTATCTTCTGGCAATAAAGAGAATAATAGGAATGGAACCTTCTGGAAAATTATAAGATGAAGGAAAATAGAGAAAATAGCAATAAAAATTTTTTTGTAATTTTTGTAATTACAGGTTATCTTTTACCGGTATTTTGTTTATTTCTTCTTACAGGTGTTTTATTTGACAGAGGCTATTTATACAGAGACAGTCTTTTGCCGTTAAAAATTTTTCTTGCCGGAATTTTTGTCTGGTTTACAGGTGTATTCCTGTTAAAATTGAATAAAAAAATAACTGTAGTTCCTTTAATAGCAGCCTGGATAATCCTTACTCTTATATGGATGATCGGAGGAACCGGTTATATTGCTGCAAAACGTCAACAACATGTGGCAACATGTCAGAATAATATAAAAAAACTCGGTGAAATGGTAGATAGATATAATAAAAATGAGGGCACCTATCCGTCGGATCTTAATACATTATATAGTAAAAACCTATATTGTCCCATATCGAAGATTCCATATAAATATATTTACAATAATAAAAAATTTACAATTTACTGCACTCATAGAGATATATACAGCGGTTCTGATAATTATGACAGCACAAACCCGTCATATTATCCGCAATATACTTCCGGCAAAGGATTAATTATAGAATAAGAAAGAGGTAGATAAAATTGGGTAAAGAAATCGAAAAAAAATTCCTTATTAAAAATGATGAATGGCGTGAAGGAGCGAAAGGTACAAAATACCGCCAGGGCTATTTATCTACAGTAAAAGAAAGAACCGTAAGGGTTCGCACAATAGACGAAAGAGGGTTTTTAACAATAAAAGGCGTAAACGTAGGAGCTGTAAGAGCAGAATATGAATATGAAATACCTGCAAAAGATGCAGATGAAATGTTAACAGATCTATGTGAGAAACCTCTTATAGAAAAAAACCGCTATAAGATTTCATACAAAAATCTCGTATGGGAAATAGATGAATTTTTCGGTGATAATAACGGTCTTATAGTGGCAGAAGTGGAACTGGAAGATGAAAATCAATCTATTGAACTGCCTTCCTGGATCGGTAAAGAGGTTACAGGAGATCCGAAATATTTCAATTCGAGTCTGATAAAACATCCTTACAGTAAATGGTAGAGAGAATACGCGTCACCCGTTACGCGTTACCCGTTACGAATTTATGACTGAAATAAAAAAAGACGGAATACATGAGCCGGATCCGCTGGATATTGACTCAATAAATCTGTCAAAGATTTCCGAAAAGAAGATTACTCCTCTGGAAAAATGGATGAAATACCTGGGATTTCCCCTGGGTATTATTATCTTTTTAGTCCTTTATTATATGCCTGTACCTGAAGGATTGAGTTTTTCCGGCAAAGGAGCAATTGCAGTTTTTTCCCTTGCTCTTGTATGGTGGGTGGCAGAGCCTGTACCGAATTATGTAACATCACTCATATTAATGGCTCTTCTGGTACTTATGGGCGTAAGAAAAGAAGACGATGTCCTCGGTGCCCTCGGGCTAAGTGTCATATGGCTCAATGTTACGGCTTTCGTTTTAAGTTCTGTCCTTATAAAAACAAATCTTGCAAAAAGACTTTCCCTTGCAATTGTAGTAAGATTCGGCCACAGTGCCGGTACAATACTTCTGGCCTTTATTATATTACAGATGCTCCTTGCGCCTCTCATACCTGCCACTGCAGCAAGAACCGTTATGACTCTTCCCATTATGATGGTAGTTGCCACAATCTACGGTTCTACCACTCAAAAACCCGGTAATTTCGGAAAGAATTTATTTTTACAGAATCTTCAGGGAATAGATATATTCTCTTCTGCCTTCCTTACAGGAAGTGCGGCAAATCTCATTGCAGTTTCTTTTATACTCGGTATGGCATCACATCGTGTCTATTATACCGAATGGCTTTTCGGCTCACTTCCTGTAGCTTTTATTACCCTTATCATATCCTGGTACGTAGGGCCGAGATTTCTTTTTAAATTAAAAGAGGAAGAAAAAAAGCCTCACATAGAAGGTGGTATAGAGAGAATGAGACAGGAACTCAATAAAATGGGGAAAATTACATGGCGTGAAATACAGGGAGCTCTCATATTCTTCTTTGTGCTATTTCTATGGGCTACAGATAAATGTCATAAAGGATGGTTCGGCTTTGAAATAAGTGCTGTAATGGCATCTTTAATAGGCGCAGCCATAGCTCTCAGTCCGAAAATAGGTTTACTGAAATGGAATGAAGCAGATATTCCATGGCATCTTATGATCTTCAGCACAGGAGCCTATGCGGGAGGAATGGCCCTTGAAGATACAGGTGCTGCAAGATGGCTTGTAGGACTCATATTCGACACCTTTGGCATTAAAGCAGGAATTAATTTCTGGACAGTTTATATCATTGTAATTCTCGTAAGTATCTATACACATCTGGTATTTACGAGTAAAACCATGAGAACCCTTATTCTGATTCCATTGATTATTGCTACTGCCCAGAAACTCGGCTTCAGCCCTGTAGCACTGGCATTACCTGCAGCATTTACCCTTGACTGGGTCGTATCACTTCCCATAAATGCCAAGCCAAATGTAATCCTTTACAGCACAGGTCAGTATTCTGTGCTGGATAATTTTAAATATGGTTTCTTTGTAACCACCGTAGGAGCAATCTTATTGATTATAGCAGGATTTACTTTATACAGGTTCCTGGGAATAATTCCATATTAAAAGGCGTGGAAGCGTAAAACGTAAAGCGTGAAGCGTAAACCTCAATAATTACGCATTACGCATTACGCATTACGCATTACGATTAACGTTATGATAAAAATATGTAACATTATTATAATTACAATAATCTTCTTTATGTCATTACCTTATTTTTCTTTTGCCGGAGAAGAAGACCAGATAAAGATTAAGTCTGTAAAAGACATTATAGAAATAAAAAAGACCGGTGCCGCAGAAATAACAGAAGAAATCCAGATGGAAGACTTTAATAATAAAGAAGTATATCTTCCTGTGAACTATATATGGATCGAGTTGAAATCTGCAGTTATAAAAGAAACAGGGGAAGCTATTACAGGCTCTGTAAAAACCCTGGAAGGTATAGATTATGTTTATTTAAATCTTGATGGTAAAGATGTAAGTGAAAAAACAATAAAGATTAGCTTCAAAGATCCTGCCTTTCTGGTATGGAAGAATGCAGGGCCGGGAAATTTTGGCATTTACACATATAAAAACGAATATCGTAACAGTACGAGAATGGTTATAGAAGAATATGAAATGGAAGTTATACTTCCTGAAGGTTTTATTATAAACAGTATCGTAAAAAGCACTCCTGCCTTTACCAGTAAAGACCCTGAACCTCCTTATTCCTTTAAAAATCTATCAAATGGAAGTCACATTTATATAAAAGCTAAAAACCTGTCTCCCTTTAAAGTCTGCAGTATAGAATATAGCTTTGTAGAGAAAAAAAATTCTTTTCTTTTACCGGTGGCGTCTATAATAATCATGGTATTATTTATGATATTTTTCAGAGATCTTTTGCTGTAGGGGCAGGCGCCCCTGCCTGCCCCTTACCGGGGCAACCACGCACAAACCTTACCGGGGCAACCACGGGGGGTTGCCCCTACTCGGTGTTATATATTTTCATCAATACCTTTCTATTATTCCTGGCACCTTCATTATTCGGATTAATCTTTAAAGATCTGTTGTAACAGTCCAGGGCTTCTTTATATTCACCGGTATAATAGAGGATATTACCTTTCAGATTTAAGCTCTCCGGATCATCAGGCCTCAGGGAAAGGGATTTATCCAAACATTTGAGAGCTTCTTTATAATTTTCCATAGTATAAAAAAGATTTCCTCTTGCATTCCATGTAATGACATCATTCTGATTAAGAGAAAGAGCTCTGTCGAAACATTTCAGGGCTTCATCATATTTTCCCTGATCATACAATATATTCCCTTTATTTGTCCATATTATTTCATCGGAAGGATTAATCTTCAAGGCTTTATCGTAATATTCCATGGCTTTATCATATTTTCCCTGAATATATAAAATATTCCCGATAGAGTTGTCTGCCTGTATATATTCCGGTTCAATTTGAAGAGATTTATAATAACATGTTAAAGCATCTTTATAATTCTTCTCTTTGAATAGAACCTCTCCTTTTTTAACACTTATAACAGCAAAAGCAGGTAAAAAGTGGAGTGCCCTGTCATAGCATGCACGTGCCTCCTTAAACTGTCCCTTATAAAAAAATAAATTTCCCTTCTCGTACCAGACCAGGCCATCATTTTCATTTATAGAAAGCCATTCATCACAGATTTTTAAAGCTTTCTGAAAAGCTTGATTTCCTTCCTTTACTTTCCCTGTTTTATAAAATGCAAAAGCTCTTTTAGACAGTAAAAGAGGATATGAGGGATTAAGTTTTATGGCTTCATCATAAGCTTTTACTGCATCACCATAATTTCCGAGCTCATAAAAAGCATTACCACTGCCATACAATATATCAAAACTCTCAGATACAGGAACATTACTGTAACATTCAATAGCTCTGGACATACATTCTGTAGCTTCTTCATAATTTCCAAGGATATTCAGAATTATACCTCTGTTATACCAGCCATCCCCTGACTGAGGGTCACATTCATTTGCTCTGTCAAAACATTTTACAGATTCCGATATATGTCCGTGAAGATGTAAAATTTTTCCCTTTCCGCACCAGGCTTCAGCACAGGCCGGATCAAGAGATAACACTTTTTCATAATATTTAACAGAATCATCATATTTACCCTGAATATATAAAACCTTTCCTTTACCGTTTAATGCCGGTATAAAGTCATGCTTCAATCTTAATACCCTGTGATAATAAATTAAAGAGCCATTGTAATTTCCATGGTTATAAGAATATTCTCCTTTATTATAAAAAAATGAAATAAGAGCAGATGGTAGAAAAATCCATAGTAATAAAAAGAGGACAGGTAAAATAACCGGTAGCCATCTGATGATATTTTTTGATTTAGAATGAACCATTTATTTTCCCAGAGCTTTCAGAGCTTCAGCTTTATTTTGTTTAACTACTTCATCATCAGGTTCAATTTCAAGGCTTTTTTCATAACATTCCAGTGCTTCTTTATACTCACCGATAGAATAAAGACAGACACCTTTAGAATTCCACACAAAGGCATCATCGGGCTCAATGTCAATACTTTTATTATAACAGTCTATAGCTTTCTCATATTTTTCCTGTTCAAGAGCGATATGGCCCATCCAGACCCAGGCAGCCAGATAATCAGGATTTATTTCTATTGCTTTTTCGCAGCAATTAAATGCGTCATTATATTTTTTCTGTTCATAAAAAACTCTGGCTTTTAGAGACAGGGCATCCAGATATGTCTCATCCAGTTCGTACGATTTATTCGCATATTTAAGAGCTTCATTATATTGTTTTTGTTTAAAAAGTGTGTCAGCTATATTGTACCAGACAACTGGATTGTCAGGTATAAGTTCAAGAGCTTTCTTATAACATTTTATAGCATCTCCGTAACTTTCCTTCATATCAAAAGCAAGTCCCTTTTGATTCCAGGCCCCTGCTGACAGAGGGTATTTATTTGACTCTTTTTCAAAATATATTATTGCCTTATTAAAGCAATCTTTTGCCTGATCATCTTTTTTCTGTTCAACTAAAGCCTTTCCTTTTGAAAGCCATGTCTCACCATTTTCCATATTTATACTCAATGATTTATCATAACATTTAATGGAACTGTCATATTTTTTTCTCAAAAATAGAGCATCTCCCATTTTATTCAGGCTATGAATATCTGACTGTTCAAAAATTCCCTCTTTATTATAAAGGTCAATAGCCTTATCTATATATTTATTACCTTCATTAAAGCCCTTTCCGAGTAAAATTCCACCTTTATTATACAGAGCCTCAGGACAATCAGAATCTATGTTAATCGCTTTTTCATAACAGGTCATAGCAAGATCAAAATTACCTGTATTTTCAAGGATCTCTCCCTTTACAACCCAGGCAGGGGCATAATCTTTATCAATCTTTATAGCCCTGTCACATTCCTTTAAAGCTTCTCCTAATTTACCCTGGCAATATAAAGATCTCCCCTTGAGGGTAATAGATGGAGCATAAGAACCAGACAATGCTTTATCATAACATAGAATAGCACTGTCATAGTCTCCCTTATTATAAAAACTTTTTATGTTATTATAATAATATGTCATAACAACAGGTTTCAAGGTAAAGTAGAGAACAATCACTGCTATAATACCGAAAAAAAATAATAAACCTGCTACTATGATGCCGGTCATTATAAATCTTGTATTGCGGGCAAAAAAAGATGAAGATTTATCAATTTTACCGGGAGAATCATGCTTCAGAGACACATCTTCCATGACAGGTTCTTTATAAGGAAGATTCCCGCTGCCTGTGCCGGGTATTTTTGACATTTCAGATAATGTTCCGCTGCCTGCTCCGCCCGTTTTAGAGACTTCTGGCAGTTTGCCGCTGCCTGCTCCGCCCGTTTTAGAGACTTCCGACAGTTTGCCGCTGCCTGCTCCGCCTGTTTTAGAGACTTCTGGCAGTTTGCCGCTGCCTGCTCCGGCCATTTTAGAGACTTCTGGGAGTTTGCCACTGCCTGCTCCGCCCGTTTTAGACGAAGATCTGGCTTCAGGTTCATATGAGGCAGGAGCAATAGTGCTCTCGTCACTAATGGGAGGAAGAGTAAGTTCTTCACCGGTCTCCACTTCTGAAGAAATGTTCTCAAGAGCTTCTTTCATTTCCGCTGCATTTCTATAACGATCAGAAGCTCTCAGTTCAAGGGCTTTTATCAATATTTTTTCAAGTTCCGGAGATACCCGGGGATTAATGTCTCTTACAGGGCCGAAGGACAGGGCTGTTTTCGGTATAACACCGGTAAGAAGGCAGTGCATTGTAGCTCCCAGGGAATATATGTCAGTTCTTGGTTCAGGTTTACCATGTAATAATTCTTCAGGTGCATAGACAAGGGTACCGACAACTGTTTTTGTAGTATTCCCATCAGGTTCTACTGTTCTTGCTATACCAAAATCTACCAGTATTGCCCTGTTATCGGAATTTCTTATCATAATATTACCGGGTTTTAAATCCCTGTAGACTACAGGCGGAGACTGACTATGCATATAGTGAAGAGCATCGAGTATTTCTTTTGACCATTGTATTACCAGTTTTTCGTCTATACCTTCTTTTTTATAATGTTTTAATATAGTAAAAAGATCATCGCCTTCTATATAATCCATTACCAGGTAATAACGGCCTTCCCAGGTAAAATAATCCCTTACAAAAGGTAAATTCGGATGTCTCAGGGTATGTAATATTTCAGCTTCCGTCTCAAAACGTTTCAGAATATAAGCTTTATTTTCCTCATCTTCAGAAGAAGGACGTAACATTTCCTTTACGGCACATGGTGCATTTTTAAATCTTCTGTCCAGTGCTTCATATACGGCTCCCATGCCTCCTGCTTTGACAAGTCTCTTAATTTCATAACGATTATCAAGGAGAATACCGGATTTGAGTCTTCCGCTCTGAGTAACAATTTCTATTGCGCTGCCGCATCCCTGGCAGAATTTTGCATCATCTTTATTTTCATAACCGCATTTATCACAGAACAGTGCCATATATTTCTCCTGTAAATGAGCGGTGAGCAGTGTGCTTTCAGTCACTGTCTCCATACTCATTATTGACATTCTAACTTTTTCGTGAGATTTTTTATCCTTCAGAACCTCACATTATCGTTATTTTAACAACCGCATTTTTCACAGAATACTGACATAGTAATATTTCTACAATAAAAAGAAAATCCTTTTTCAGTTATAATTGGTGAGTGATGAGTAGTGAGTGGGTTTTATACTCACTATTCACTACTCACTCTTAACCGTTTAAACTCTTTCATGAAGGTATATATTCTCATATCCCCATGAGAAAAACACTTTCTCCGTTGCTTTTACCTCTAAATGGGGAACATCAAAGAAATGACTGACTGTTATTATTCTTGTGCCGGTAGAGACTCCTTTAAATTTTTCCGCAAGTTTTTCTATTGTATCAGGATCGAACACAGTAGATACTATAAAAAATACAGTACCTTTAGAAAAATCTTCCAGAAGAAAATTCCCTTCTATAAAATTAACATGGTCAAATTTAAGAGCTTCTTTTATTTTATTGCTGTATTCGATAAAGGTAGGAATGGCGTCTATTCCGAATGCTTCCACACCATACATGATATTGGAAAAGAAGACCACATTACCTGTGCCGGAACCAAGATCATAAAATACATCTTTTTTATTCAGCCCTGCAAGCCTGAAAACCCTCCAGGCAGATAAAAATGGTGTTTCTCCGTATGTAAGAGTATTTATAGGTATCTCCATACTACGGCCTTCTGTAGCTACAATCTGATGGCACATACCCCAGGAATAAAAGGTAAGAAGTTTTAAATTTAACAGGAGAAATTTCCTTTTGAAAAAGAAAATGATAAATCCCAGGAATTGATTGTATGTCCTGCACAGATCCAGAAAAACCTGCCACATGGATCGTAACATAAACCCTTTAAGAGTATAATCATCAGGCTCTTCGTCCTGTGGAATTCCTTTCTCGCAGAAATAGCAATCAGACTCTCCCCTGGGAAGGATTCTGAAACATTTTTCGCAGAAAGCTATCGTATGTTTCGGCCTTATAATAATATATACAGGAACCATCATGGGAAAGAAAAAAATTATGGCACTCCATAAAGGTCCGCTGAGCCCCCTCTTTGAAGAATCTCTGAAAACCCATATGGATATGATAAATATTACAATAATGAAAACTAATTTCCAGTCGCCGGGAAGAGCCTGTAATATGTCGAGAAACTGCATATGAATATTTCCTTATTTAATCGTAATGCGTGACGCGTAACGCGTGACGCGAGGATTGCAGGCTGTTACAATGATTTAAATATTCTATATCATTACGAAACTTTCCTACTTATATAAAATCTTATTATTTAAATACTTTATATGAAATTAAAAGTATAATATATTCACTTGAAATATTTTGTATTAAAAAATATACAAATGTATTGACAAAATACTAAATCTAACATATAATAATATCATAGAAATATAATCAAGGAGGTAATAAATATGAAGCTGGCAAAAATTACAAAAAGAGGTATTCAAACAAGGCTGGTAATTCTTGGTATTTTAGTCATCGGTTATTTCAATCTCAATATGTATTTCAATTATCATATAAACAATGAATTACAGAGGTTGAAAAAATCCGGAGAAATAACAACTGTTAATGAACTGGTAAAAGAACATGTTCGTGGTAACAACAGGGCCAATCTTTATCTGGGAGCAGGAGAGATGGTAGAGATAAACAGAAGTCATACACCTCGCGGGGACTGTGATATAATAAAATATCACGAACAATATAGAGAAGAAATAAAGACAACTCTCGAAAAAAACCAGGTAGTCCTGGATATTATGGACAGGGCTTCTACAAAACCAAATTTCAGTTTTAATCCTGACTATAAAAAAGGTTTTGAAATGAAGGTACCAAATTATTTACAGTTAAGATCAGTTGCTCAGATACTTGAGATGAAGGCCATTGATGATATAGCCTGCGGCAATTACGATCAGGCAGTCATAAGATGTGCTCAATGTCTGTCCCTCGGACGGGATATAGGTGAAGAAAACGGCTTCCTTATAAATCATATGATATCTATAGCTATTATCAGTATCGGCACTCAACCTCTTGATTATATGATGAAAAACAATATAAAAGCAAATTATACACCTGCCAGAGAGCAGTTAAATCTTATAAGATCTTCGTGGAATACAAGGTTACTTAAGAGCCTTGAGGCAGAAAGGGCTTCAGGAATAAGTTTTTACGAAAAGCTTACCTCTTTAGAACCTGTTGACAGCTCATATCTTGAGATGGGGCCCTTTAATAAGCCATATGGAAGAGCATTGATGAAACCATATATACTTGCAGATAAACTGTATTATATAAAATATATGAGTAATCTTATAGAGCAGGTTCGGAAAAATCCTTCCGGTGAAATCAAGCAGACTGAATTATCAAAATATTATATAATTTCCAGGATACTTACACCGAGTATAAAAAGAGCAGCAGAACATAATACAAAAATCGTAAATAGCTGTAATGAACTCTTTGATGGACTCGGTAATATATAGTTAATAGCAAATAATAACAGAACACTCTTCTGGAGTGTTCTGTTATTATTATTGGGAATGATTGATTAACCCAGCAGCCATCCTACAAAAGTACCAGTTCCTGCTGCACTAACTACAGCAGCTGCAGGAAGACCGGCAAAAGAAGCTATTGCCGTAGCTACAACAGCTCCGCCTGCCATATACATAGCACTCTTGGGATCATCGGCAAACCATCCTGCAATAGCACCGGTTCCTGCTGCTGCAAGGACTTCTCCACCTGGTACTCCGGCAACATGAGCTATGCCTGCTCCCAGAAGAGCTCCACCGGCAACATGTATTGGGGTCTGATTTTCTTTATAGAAATTTTTAAGCTCGCTATTTTTCCCTATGGAAACCTGTGATGCAAGTTTTTTCATGCTGAGAAAGTCTGAATCATCTTTATGTGAACTGCCCAGGGTTACAACATCAACTGGCTCGGATTTTTTTTGAGTTTTTACCTGACCGGTTTGCAGGGTTTTTTGTTGTTTCACTGATCCGATTTGCATATTTAATCTCTCCTTTTATAAAAAAGAATTCTATCTATAAATAACTTACCATAATCCTTATTGCTTTTCAATATAAAATTGTTAACAGAATGTAAACTTTATAGTATTTCTAAAAAATAGTTTTAATTGATGGCGATTCAATTTTTCACATTTGAATAAAAAGGAGTATCCTTATAAAGAAAGAATTTAAAACTCCTAAAACGTAACTTTATTATGACTATTGAAGGTCATAATGCTGTATAAAAGGAGTATAAATATGAACAACACAATCTTCAAGTTCGACTCGCCTAAAAATGAACCGATTTATGATTATTCTCTGAAGGAACATAAAGACAGTATCATAAGTGAATTAAAAAAATATTCGAAAGGGGAAATAGAAATTCCCCTGATTATAGGAGGTAAAGAAGTATATACGGGGAAAACGGGAAAAGTCGTAATGCCTCATAATCACAGCCATGTAATAGCAACCTATCATAAAGCCACGGAAAAAGAAGTAAAACTCGCAATTGACGAAGCACTTAAGGCCAGGCAGGAATGGATGACCTTATCCTGGGTGGAAAGAGCTTCAATATGTTTAAAAATTGCCGATTTATTATCTAAAAAATACAGATATACCATTAATGCGGCTACAATGCTGGGCCAGAGTAAAAATATATTTCAGGCAGAAATAGATTCTGCTGCTGAAACAATTGATTTTTTGAGATATAATGCTTTTTTTGCATCTAAAATTTATTCGGAACAGCCGAAATCAGATTTCGATCAACTGAACAGGCTCGAGTACAGACCGCTGGAAGGTTTTGTATTTACAGTAAGTCCTTTTAATTTTACCGCCATAGCATCAAATCTGAACATGTCAGTAGTATTAATGGGTAACACTACCGTATGGAAACCTGCGACAACATCATTATTCTCAAATTATTTTCTTATGAAAGTCTTTAAAGAAGGAGGATTACCTGACGGCGTTATTAATTTCCTGCCGGGAAGCGGTGAATTGATAGGCAACACTGTTTTTCAGAATAAAGATCTGGCAGGCATACATTTTACCGGTTCGAATAAAACATTCAACTCATTATGGAAAAATCTGGCAAAAAACCTGGAGATTTACAGATCTTACCCCACAGTAGTAGGAGAAACGGGAGGAAAAGATTTTATTTTTGTCCA
>DAIOEN010000198.1:0-13689 GCA_036746235.1 Vulcanimicrobiota bacterium
GAAGATATTGAAGTAAGTGTAACTGAAAAACAACCTAACCCTGTAGATGCAGGGACTGCTCTTCGTGATTATGCAAACAGAGGATTCAATATTATCATAGCCCATGGCAGCCAGTATCAGAGCCCCGTATTTGATGTGGCAGACGAATTCCCTGACATAACCTTTGCCTATGGAACAGCTTTTGATACATCTCAGAATGTTTTTGCCTATGATACGCAGGCACAGGACGGAGGTTATCTTTTTGGGATAATTGCGGCAAAAATAACAAAATCAAAGACTGTCGGCATAGTTGGCCCTGTAAAAGCAGGTGATGCGATAAAATACAATTACGGATTCCGTCAGGGCGTGGAATCAGTGGATAAAACAATTAAAATCCTTGAAACCTATACCGGCGCCTTCGGCGATACGGTAAAGGCAAAGGAAATGGCCATTGCCCATATGGACGCAGGAGCAGATATACTTACGGGAACTGCCCAGCAGACAGTCGGAGCCATTCAGGCAGTATCGGAGAAAAAAGGAGTCTACTGGTTTTCCAGTGATATGAATCAGACTTCCCTCTCCCCTGACCATATTATAGCCTCACAGGTTTATCAGTGGAAAGAAGTAATTAAATATATCATAGAAAATCACAGAAAGGGTAAACATGGAGGAGAGAGAATAAGTCTGGATTTTACAAACCAGAGGCTTTCCATAGACTTCAATCCTGCACTTGACTCTCTGATAAAACCGGAAATTAAAAAGGTATTTAACGAAAATCTGGAAAAGATAAAAAAAGGAGAAATTAAAGTAAAAGTGCCGGGGGAAGCTAAACAGTGAGCAGTGAACAGTAATCAGTGACCGGTGAATCGTGAGCATGGGCGTTTAATTAAACACTCCGGGATTAAACACGGAGCACCCATTACACGTCGTAGAAAAGGTGAAACATATCCGTGAAAATAGAAACAATAGAACTTAAAAACATAACAAAAAGATTTCCCGCCGTTGTTGCAAATGATAATGTAACAATAACCTTCAGAGGAGGGGAAGTACATACACTTCTCGGGGAAAACGGTGCAGGGAAATCCACCCTGATGGGAATTCTCTACGGGAAATACACAGCCGACGAAGGAGAAATTTTAATAAATGGCAAAAAGACTCATATAAAATCTCCGAAGAATGCGATAGAAGCCGGTATAGGTATGGTGCATCAGCATTTTATGCTTGTACCGTCACTTACTGTAACGGAAAATATAATACTCAACTACCCTTCTAAAAGAGAGCCTTTTCTTAATTTAAAAGAATCAGAAAAAAGAATCAAAGAGATTTCCGCCGATTACGGCCTTGATATAAACCCGACATCTCCCGTATGGCAGTTGTCCGTAGGAGAACAGCAAAAGGTTGAAATTCTAAAATTACTCTACAGAGACGCAACATTTCTTATACTGGACGAGCCTACGGCAGTGCTGTCTCCTGGAGAAGTAGAGGTTTTCTTCATTACCCTCAGAAAACTTCTCTCTAAAGGCTATGGAGTCATATTCATAAGTCATAAGCTTCAGGAAGTCATGGAAATAAGCGACAGAATAACAGTCTTAAGAAACGGGAAAGTCACGGGAACAACGACACCGAAAGAAAGCAGCAGAAATTCTCTTGCATCCATGATGGTAGGAAGAGATCTTTCAGATATAGAAGAAAAAGATGGACATGTAGGAGAAGAGATTGTTCTGTCCGTAGAAAACCTGTCGATTCAAAATGACATGGGCCTTATGTCGGTAAAAAACATCTCCCTTCAGGTGAAAAAAGGTGAGATTCTCGGTATTGCAGGTGTGTCGGGAAACGGTCAGAGAGAATTCTCGGAAGCCATGGCAGGTTTAAGAAACATAAAAAATGGAAAAATTATACTGAAAGACAGAGATATTACAGGCAAATCTTCCTCTTTTATCATAAAGGCCGGCCTCTCTTTTATACCGGAAGAAAGAATGACATCAGGCATAGTGAAAGATTTTTCCGTATGGGAAAATTCTATTTTAAAAAACCATGACTCTATGAGCAAATGGCATTTTTTAAAATTTAAAAACATAATGGAATTCGCCGGAAGCCTTGTAGAGCAATTTAGCATAAAAACCCCCTCTGTAGACATGCCGATAAAGAATCTGTCGGGAGGAAATATACAGAAATTAATCCTTGCCAGGGAACTGTCTGCAAATCCTTCCCTTCTGATTGCCTCCCATCCTACAAGAGGTGTTGATATAGGAGCAACAGAGTATATTCATAAAATAATACTGGAAAAAAGACGGGAAGGTATGGCTGTAATCCTCATTTCGGAAGATATCGATGAAATAAGGGCACTATCTGACAGAATCGCCGTCATGTATGAAGGAGAAATCATGGGTATAGTTCCTCCTTCGGAAGGGATTGAAAAAATCGGACTTATGATGGGCGGAGAAAGAAGAAGTTGAAAATAATAGAAATTGCAGTATAATGAAATTGGAGGTGAGTAAAAATGAGTAAAAAAGAGAAAAAAAATGAAATTAATACAGATTTAATTCAATCTAATAAAAATATAAGTACAAACATAGAAAAAATTCTCATAAAGGCATCTCTGGATGAACAATTCAAAGAAACTCTGTTAAATAACAGGAAATCCATACTTGATATGGAAGAATTTTCATTAAATAATATTGATAAAATGCTCTTAAGCACCATTTCTTCAGAGAGACTTGAAGATATGATAGAAAAATTCACGAACCAGTATATGTCAAGGAGAAATTTCCTTAAAGGAGCCGCCGCATCCGTAGCTTTACTTACGGGCCTCACATCGGCAATATCTTCCTGCTGCCCTGTTCCCGTGACGGGAGCAAGGCCGGAACCTCCTCTGGTATCGGAAACTTTATTGCCTGAAGGAGGCACCATAGATTACAGTTACAGCGGATTAAAAATAGTCATCCCCCCGGGAGCAACAGACAAAAAGACAAATATATCAATAAGTGTAATCATACCTCCGGCAAATCCTCCCGAAGGTATAAGTTTCTTCGGCGAAGTTTATAACATATCGGGAGAAGCATTTAAAAAAGACATTTCCATAATATTTCCTTACAGCGGTACAAAGGAAGGAATAAAAGCATATTCATTGAATAATTCGTCATGGAAAGAAATACCTCTTGAATTTGAACAACAAGAACCTGGTAAATATGTTCCGGTAATTAAAACAAAAAAAACCGGTATTTACACCCTCGGAAAGAAAACATCTGTTCCAACCGCCACACCGGGCGGTCACGGAATAAGGGCAGATTAATAGAAAAGGAGTCACTCCATTGCACGATATAACAGTTGTAAATTTAAATCTCCTCTATATAAGATATTTTGATACGATAGACAGGGAAAGACATGTTCCCCTGGGGCCACTTTATGTCACATCGGCCCTTGAAAAAGCGGGATTTTCCGTAGATTTCAGGGATTATCAGATAGTTTCCGCAGAAGATCCCTTTGACAGCACCGTCATGGCAGATTTTCTGGAAAACCCGGCACCTGTCCTCGGAGTAAGCTCAATGACAAATCTCCTTCCCTTTACAATACTCGCCCTGAAGGAATTTAAAGAAAGATACCCGGAGGTAACAGTCGTCCTGGGAGGAGTCGGCACAAAAGCAATAGAGCATGAAATCCTCTCTTCCTTTCCCTGGATTGATATAATAGTAAGAGGAGAAGGAGAATTAACATCTGTAGAACTTCTAAATAAATTAAAGAATGGCGGCAACCTGAAAGATGTTTCAGGGATTAGCTTCAGAGAAAACGGGCAGATTATAGAAAACCCTGACAGAGAAAGGATTACTGATTTAAATTCTTCACTGTGGCCTGCTTTTCACAGAATAAATCTGTCAGATTATAAAGGTTACGGTATGGTCACATCCAGGGGCTGTCCATATCCATGCACATTCTGCAGTGTGGCACCCATATGGGGCCTTACTCCCTATTTCAGAAGCGATGAAAGTATTATATCGGAGATGAAATATTTACATGATAAATCGGGAGTAAAACTGTTTCTGTTTCAGGATGAATTCTTCCTTTCGTCTCAAAAAAGAGTTTTGTCTTTCTGCAAATCTTTAAAAGAAGCGGGACTGAATATAAAATGGAAAGCCTTCGGACGTATTGACCTGACAGACAGGGTAACAATGGAACAGATGGCAGATGCAGGCTGTATTGAGATCAGATTCGGCATAGAATCCGGCTCGGACAGAGTATTGAAACTTACGAAGAAAGGGTTTACTTCAGAAGAATCGGCCAGAATAATAACGGAAGCAGTTCAGATATTTCCCAGGGTAGATGCCTTTTTCGTGTGGGGTTTTCCCTTTGAAGATATGGAAGATTTCTATCAGTCTGTTTTTCAGATGATATCCTTTCGAATGATGGGAGCAAGGATACTTCCTTCACTTCTCTGCCTGCTCCCTCAGACTGAAATATATAAAGAATATAAGGATAAAGTAACTCTTGAATTCTGTGAGAACCTCTTCCCCGAATATATGATAACAGGCCATGAAGTAAGCAATTACATAAACATATCGATCTCCGATAAATACAGATATATTTTCGATTTTATAAAAAAATATCCCTATCTGTTTCCCGGATTTTTCCATATAGATCTTAAAAACAATATATTTCCGAAACTGGAAATTTTAAGACAGTATGGTTTTTACCCGTCTGACCTGAGCAAAGAAACAGATACGGAATCCTGCGGGGCTCATTCACCTGTAATAGGAGTATAGAGCACGGGGCGTAAATTCCCTGGCTTTACCTGCCTGGCACTCCTCCGAAAATTTAAAATGGAACATTTATAAAAAATACAGGTTACATATGCCACTTTGCATGATAGGCCAATTAATACACGGGTGGCACCGTGATATTTTTCTTCGGAGCACCAGGCAAAGCAACTATAGTTGCCAGTCAGATGACACCACAATCCGGAATCATACAAAGATATTAAGCTTACCGCCTCTACCTGTTAATCTGGCTATTTCATTATCCCCTATCTGAGAAGTTTTCTCTTTCATATCTTTCGTTACTTTATTGATACTCATAGAAGCGGTAGAAACTACATTATCTTCTACTTTAATATTTAACTTCTCAGCATTATTTCCTATCTGAGCCGTTTTGGCCGCCATATCTTTCGTTACTTTATTGATACTCATGGAAGCAGCGGAAGGTATCGAATCTTTCACCTTGATATTCAGACTCTCTGCATGATTACCTATCTGAGCCGTTTTGGCTGCCATCTCTTTTGTTATCTTATTGATGCCCATAGAAGCAGTAGATTGTACAGCAGGATAACTTCCCTGTAGAGATGTAGCGCTATTAACCATGACTACAGTACCTCCTTTGAAGTCATCCCTGACATATATTTATGTAAAATCATCCATGTAATAATTCTTCTTATTTCTAAGATCGGCACATAAATGTTAAATTTAATATGTCCGACTCAGTTAATCTAAAATAGGCTTATAGCAGCATATATATAAGTCTTAAGGAGTAGACTCATCAAACAGTAAGTCTCAAGACTCAGTTCAAAAATTTCTCCACCATGGTTTTGAAATTTCTTTTATTCTTGTATTGAGGCCCTGTAACATCATTTTTTTCTCTTCTTCCGCATTACATTTTACTCGTTCCATTTCCCTCATAAGACCTTCTTTCTCTTTTCTCAGTGTTTCCACTTCTCTCTGTAAAATCTGAAGATTTTCTGCATTTTCAAGTAAAGTTGTTCCTATGCTATCGGCATATCTGTTATTTTTATCTATCTGTGATTTTAGACTCCTATTTTCTTCATCCAGTTTTTTCAATGTATTTAAAAGGGATTCTTTTTCTTTCTGCAATATCCTTATATTTTCTGCATTATCCATAAGTACCTGTTTTATATTATCAGGTAACTCCTTATCAATAAAGATTTCATGAAGTTTTTCATATGAAAATTCTCTTTTTTCCAGGAGATTTTCAACTGTTTCTTCAAGTTTTTCAAGTCGATAAAACAGCTCTTCAGGTTTATGTAATTTCATTTCTTCTTCCAGAATCTCTCTGATTGTTCTCTTTAAAATTTCGTTAGATGCTATTTCGCCGGTGCCTCTGTCGGAAGAAATTTCTTCATTTCCGCTCACTCCGGCAGCAGGCCATTCAATAGTATAGCCTAAAAATCTCTCAAGTTCTTTTTTCTCAACTTCACAGGCACCGGTTTTCAGAGATTTTCTGGATTTTATTATTCCTTTTTTAATAAATTTATTTATTGCATTCCTGCTTTTACCTGTTATCTTTACTATATCCTGAATCGTAAGAAAATATTCCATCAATAAAATCCTTTCATATTTTTCAATATTTTACCATTACCGGCAGAATTTATGCAAGAAAAAGGTGAATTTTTGATACTTTATGCCGATAAATATAATATAGATATTGTAAAAAATCAGTAATATTTAAAACTATTATAAAAAACTATGGAAAGATAAAAGTCACATGGAGGTGACCCAAGTGGATCTATCTATCAATAACAGAACTTCTTTACAGGTTTCATATTTTCAGGAGGCAAAACAGAAATCCTCACTGGAAATAACAAAAGATAAAGAGAGCTTCTCATACAACCAATCCGTTTCTATTTCTCAGGAAGCACGATTTTTTGCCAGTATCAACTCTGAATCATCTCAGGTAAAAATTTCTTTTTCCATGAACATGAAAATGCAAAGAGAAGAGAAAACAGAAGAGTTTTTTGACTGGTCATCAGAAGATCCTGTAATGAAAAAGCTTCTGATGTTACTTGATTATCTCTCGGAAGTAAAGGGTAAAGACCTCAAAGATGACTTTCTGAAAAAATTCAAAGGTCTTTCTGACAGTATTAAAAACAGGGACAGTAATATTTACCAGATCCAGAAAGATACCACCAGGGCACAGAGTCTGGAAATGACAGTCAATTTTACTTTCGACATTCAAAGCGGACGGACAAGAGTAGAAGTGGAAGGAGCCATGGCAGATCCTCTTGTGCTGGATTTAGACGGTGATGGCATAGAAACAACTACTCTTAAAAAAGGCATAAACTTCGACATAAACGGCGACGGTACAGATGAAAAAACTGCTTTTGCGACAGGCGGAGACGGCCTTCTCGCACTTGACAGAAATCATGACGGGAAAATAACGTCCGGTACAGAATTATTCGGAGATCAGAACGGGGCGGAAGACGGTTTTATGGAACTGGCGAAATTTGACAGCAATAATGACTCCATTATTAGCAAAGATGATCCTGTATTTAAAGATCTGAAAGTAATGGTAGTTACAGGTAAAAACAGTGAATTATATGCACTTGACTGCCTTGACATAAGTGAAATTTCTCTCAGCGGAAAGAAAAAAGGCGGGTTTTACAACAACAGTAATTATATAAAAGAAACTGCAGGCTTTAAAAGGTCTGACGGAAGCCAGGGAACTATAGGGGAGGTATTTTTCAGGTATAAAGGATCTGTTTTATGTAATAGTTAGCTGGATCATAGAAAAAATTTCACCTTGCTTTTTTTAAAATTTTGTGATATTTTATTTGTTTAATGGCTTACTCAAATCATATAGCAAAGTAAGCCATTAATATTTAATCATCACGTAAAGGGGTAATGTTAACCTTGCGGATCACTAAAAGAGAATATTACTTAAATATTGCCAGGTCTGTTTCTCTGCGGTCTACATGTTTGAGGAGACGGTACGGTTCAATCATAGTAAATAACGATGAAATAGTAGGGACAGGTTATAACGGTAGTGCCAGAGGTGAGGTAAACTGCTGTGAAAAAAATATCTGTCCCAGAAAAGAACAGAATATACCACATGGAGAACAATATGAAAAATGCGTCGCAATCCATGCAGAAATGAACGCTATTATTTCAGCAGGAAGAAAACTATGTATTGATGCAGATCTCTATCTTTACGGGGAAGATATTGATACAGGTGAAGTAATTGAGGAAACAGCACCATGTGGCATATGTATAAATATAATTAAAAATGCAGGTATAAAAAGAATCATAACAAAACATAAAATCTTTGAGATTAAATAAGGAGTAAAGAACTATGGTTAAACTGTTGTTTATAACACCTGAATATGCAAAAACTATAGAATATGCGGCGAGAACATCAACTGCTACAGAATGCAGGGAGAATTCGGAAGAATTTGTAAAGAAACTTATAAAAAAAGGTCATCTTTCTGTAGGACGTCACTGCAATGCTTCTTTTGAAATAATCTGCAGCCGTGCATGCAGTCATCAACTGGTAAGACATACTCATCTGGCATATACACAGGAAAGCCAGAGATATGTGACCTTTGAGAGTGATTTTGTCATACCTGAGAGTATAAAAAATAATAAAGAAGCAAAATTATTTTTTAAAAACAGCCTGGATCATATAAAAAATTCCTATAACGAACTGCTTGAAATGGGAATACCGAAAGAAGATGCCAGGTATATGCTTCCAAATGCATGCCTTACCCGTCTGGTAGTAAGCGGGAATTTTCAGGCCTGGTGGGATTTTGTGAAACTTCGCACAGACAGATCCGCCCAGTGGGAAATAAGGGAAATTGCGGAAGAAATAAAGAAAATCCTTATAAAAGAAGCTCCTGCTTTTTTTGACAATGATGTATTAAACAGACAGGAAGAATATCAAAAAGAACAGGATTAATTTATATAAGAATCGTAATGCGTAATGCGTGACAGGAGGAACAAATTCTCATACTTCGTTGTGGCCGAACCGGTCATAAAGGGTGAGCAGGGGCATTTAATAAAACGCCCTGATGTGAAGGGAAAGTAGTATCAGGAGGAAATTATTTTCTGTAATATCTCAATCAGGTTACCCAGTTTATATGGTTTTTGAAGGAAACCTGCAAGTCCTTTTCCGGTAAAACGCTCTATGACTTCCTGTTCGCTGTAACCACTTGAAAGTATGACAGGTATATTTATTGTTAATTTTCTCAATTCACGAAAAGTTTCTTCACCATCCATATGTGGCATAGTCATATCCATTATGATACAGACAATGTTCTCTTTTTCCTCCTGAGACTGTCTGGAAGAGAGAATTTGCAGCGCTTCCTGTCCGTTCATGGCATTTAAAACTCTGAAACCGAGTTTTTTCAGCATAGGGCCTGTTACATCCATTACAGCCTGATCGTCGTCCACAAGAAGAACTGTTCCTGTTCCCTGCCAGTTTTTCACTTTATTCACATCTCTGGAAATTTCTTCTGCAGTATTTTTCAATGCAGGGAAGAAGACTTTAAAATTAGTACCTTTTTCAGTTTCACTGTATAATTTAAGAAAACCTTTATGTCCCCTGACTATACCGAGAACTGCTGCAAGTCCGAGACCTCTTCCTGCAAATTTGGTTGTGAAGAAGGGATCAAAAATTTTCATCTGAGTCGCTTTATCCATACCGCTTCCCGTATCAGAGATTTCCAGATACACATAATCACCTTCAGGAAGCTGTTCATACAGATAAGAACCGGACATATAAGAAGAGTCACAGAACACTGAACCGGTAGAAACGGATATAACACCATCCTTATCCTTAATGGCTTCAGAAGCATTTATAATAAGATTCATAATAACCTGCCGGATCTGTGTGGCATCAGCTTCTATTGCAGGGATATCTTTCTGGAATTTATATCTGATTATAGCTTTTCTGGAGATAGAAACTTCGAGCATTTGAGACATTTCTCTGACTAAAAGGGAAATATTGAGAGGCTCTACAGCGAGGCGTCCTTTCCCTGCGTAGGCAAGCATCTGTTTACATAAATCAGCAGCTCTGAGAGAAGTATTTTCTATTTCCGAAAGATAAAATTTTGCAGGAGAGTCGGAAGGTAATTCCAGAAGAGCAAGTTCTGCATTACCGAGTATTGCTACAAGCAGGTTATTAAAATCATGGGCAATACCTCCTGCAAGTATTCCGAGACTTTCCAGTTTCTGTGTATGTTCCATCTTTTTTTCCAGTTTCCGTCTATCTTCTTCTGCTTTTTTACGGTCTGTAATGTCTTCATATGTGCCGAGTAATCCTACTACCTGGCCATCTCTGTCATAAAGAGGGATTTTGCTTGTCTTTAAATATCTGGTATTACCGTCAGGCGTTGTCTGAGATTCTTCATAATCAAGTTTTGGCTTTCCCGTTTCCATGACCATAGCATCATCGAAACGATAACGTTCTGTTTCAACTATCCCTCCAAATTCAAAATCACTTTTACCGATAATCTCATCAGGAGAAGAAAGTCCTACATCAAGAGCAAGCAGTCTATTACATCCCATATAAACAAAATTTCTGTCTTTCCAGAAAACCCTTGCAGGAATTGTATCCAGCACAAGCTGTAACATTTTTCTTGATTCTATGAGTTCTTCTTCTGTTTTCTTACGGATTGTAATATCTTCAAAAATAACAAAAATTTTATCATTTTCCATCTTTACCGGTCTGAAGACAATTTTTCTCACCGTGCCGTCCCTGCATGTCACATCAAAGGTTTTTACAACAGGTTCGAGAGAAGTAAAATTCTCCATATCGTATTCCCATTCTGCCATAACTCTTTTTCTATATTCAGGATCAGGATAAGCATTGAGTGACCATTCCTTTAAAGTAGGAATATCTTCAATAGTATAACCAAGGATTTCTGTAAAGTTCGGATTTAAATATTCAACTCTATTATCGTGTGACATTACAAACATGGGGAGTGGAAGAAGTTCAATGAGCTTCCTGAAATATTTTTCACTTTCAGTAAGGGCTTCTTCTATTTTCTTTTTCTCTGTAATATCTGTAAAAGTTCCTACAACAGCAACGGTTTTGCCATATTTCACCACAGGACTTTCTCTTATTTCCCCTATTACACGCCTTTCACAGGGAGTTAAAAGTTCCACCATATAAGGTTTCTGTCTTTCACATGTGTCAATTGCTTTTCTGGTATTTACGACAGCTTCTCTGTTTAAAGGATTGTCACTTAAAAAATCCTGCCAGTTAACAGGAGTTTCTTCCGGTTCACAATCAAGAATTTCCTTTGCCTGAGGACTGAGATAGGTAAGAATATTATCTGTATTATGTGAATAATATATACTCGGTATATGTTCTATAATTCTGCGAAAATTTTCCTCACTTTCCCTGAGGGCCTTGTCTGCTTCTTTATGGTTTGTAATATTACGGCATATGCCAATATAACCGGTAAATTCATTCAGAGAATTAAAGACAGGATTACCACTGGTTTCCAGAACGACATGGTATCCGTCTCTATGAAGCCAGGTATTTTCCAGATTTTTAAAAGGTCTGCCCTGCGATATTTCTTTTTCAAAAAGAGGTCTTACTCTAATGCTTTCTTCATAAGCCATAAAATCAAAAGGGGATTTTCCTGTAATTTCTTCCTGTCTGTATCCAAGAAGCTCGTTACAATGAGGGCTTATATAAATAAAAATACCTTTTTCATTTATTTCCCAGAGAAGATCTGTGGTATTTTCTATAAGATTTCGAATTTTTTTCTCATTCTTACAGAGTGACTCCGATATTTTACAGGCTTCAATCCTTTGAAGTTCTGAGAGATTTAATTGTTCTTCAAGTTCTCTCACACGGTTTCTAAGAGTTTCTATTTCATTCCGAAGGATTTTATCTTCCATAATATAACCTTCCATTTTTTTACTTATCATTTCTTCTCTCATTAACATATAAATTCCTTCCGAAAAGGTAAAATTCAGTGCAATAGTGCCCATTAATTTTGCATAAAATATTCACAGAGAGCTATATATGTGATATAATATGATTTATGAAATTACCTCATATAGGAATAAATAAAAATCTTAACAGAATAAACTCTTTACGTGTCTTCAAAAAGAAAGAGGATATATTTCAGGAAAGCGTTAAAGCACCTGAAGATTTAAATGTCTACACAAATGTTCCTTCATGGTCTGCGTCACCTGTAAATGCCTGTAAAATAGCATCTTCAGACACAGCCATTGCCACATCAGCCATGTCTTCCCTGCAACCTTCTCCTGCCGGAGAAGCGCTGAAGACTTTAAATATAATCTATACAAATGATATACATGGAACAATATTACCGGTAGAAGATAAAAAGAATTATCTTGTAAGGGAGCCTTTCGGAGGGGTTTCTTACATGGGCACGATAATAAGAGAACTCAAAGAAGAAACAGAAGGAAAAAATTTACTTCTCGACGGAGGGGATTTCGCCCAGGGCAGTTATGAATCTGGTCTGACAAAAGGTAAAACCATGATAGAAGTAATGAATAACCTTGGTTATGATGCGATAGAAATAGGCAATCATGAATTTGATTGGTCCAGAAAAGCCCTTGAAGATATGGTAGGAGAATCAAAGTGCCCTGTGCTCGGAGGTAATGTAGTCAATGAGCAGGAAAGGCTTCTGAACGGCATAGTGCCATATACGATAAAAGAAGTGAACGGTTTAAAAATAGGCATAATAGGACTTATCACACCTGATACAAAAGAGATAGCAAGCCCGAAAAATGTAGATGGACTGACATTTTTAAATCAGAAAGAAACCGTTGAAAAATATATACCGGAACTCAGAGCCAGAGGTGTTGATCTTATAACAGTATTATCTCACTGCGGAAATACAGAAGATGAAAAGCTGGCACAGGAAGTAAGAGGAATAGATGTAATAGTGGGAGGCCATTCCCACACAGCTATGGAAGAAGCAAAAAAAATAAATGACACAATA
Source organism: Vulcanimicrobiota bacterium (assembly GCA_036746235.1). GTDB lineage: Bacteria > Vulcanimicrobiota > SpSt-956 > SpSt-956 > JAKJGF01 > CALARM01. The sequence goes on from DAIOEN010000198.1 coordinate 12,686, forward strand.
ATAGTTCAGGCAGGTTCTCAGAGTAAATTCGTAGGAAATCTTCAAATAAATATAGACAGTAAGACTAAAAAGATTGTGTCGTGCAATAATAAACTTATACCAGTAGCAAATCAGGAAATCGCCTCCGACCCTGAGATAGAAAAGATAATAGCTCCTGTGGTAGAAGAAGGAGCAAAGAAAAAATCCGAACTTATAGGAGCAACAGAGGTAGGACTAACACATGACAGGACAAAAGTAACAGAAAGTATTATGGGAAATGTCTTTACTGATGCTATGAGAGAAGCCACAGGTGCCTCTGTGGCCATGATAAATTCAGGAGGTATAAGATCTCAGATAAAACAGGGGCAGATAACCTTCGGAGATCTGTACAGAGTAGAACCTTTCGATGATGTTCTTATAACCATGGATCTCACAGGCAAACAGATAAAAGACCTGATGGAAAACAGTTCTTCCAGAAGCAAAGGCAATCTCCATATATCAGGGATGGCCGTAGATATAGACCTGTCAAAACCTCCCGGCAGCAGGGTATCAAATGTAAAAATCCAGGGTAAACCTTTAGATGATAACAGCACATACCGTGTAGCAACAGGTGACTTCCTTGCAAGAGGCGGAGACTGGTATGATACATTTAAAGAAGGCAAAAATCTTAACTATCATACTAAAATGATTATAGACGGACTGAAAGATTATATAAAAAGCCACTCACCGATCACATCAGATACGGCTAAAATAGAAGGAAGATTGAATTTTTCATCTCCTCCTCCCCGCCACCTGCCTAAATAGAAGTGAGGCCTCTCGAAAATTTTCTTCCCAGTAAACACTATTTTTTTCTTCTAAAAATTCATTATCTTAATCCAGAATTCTCCTTCAATTTTAAGCTCTCGAAAATAAAATTACAAGAAAAATTTTTCTAAACCTCTAAAAAAATCACTCCTTTTCTGAGCTTTTCCCGAAAACTGAAAGTCCCATCAGGTCTACTATAAAAATTCTATTTTCTTTAAATT
>DAIOEN010000199.1:0-13678 GCA_036746235.1 Vulcanimicrobiota bacterium
AAATTTTAAAGAAGAATATATGGAAATTGCAAATTATTGTAATGAAATTATAGAGGTAACCCGTCACGATATAAACTGTAGTCGGAGTTCCGGGTTTAATCTTCTTAACGTGGCACCAAAAAATTGAAGAGATTATTTCTTTATAGTCCCTGGTCGCCGCAACAGGTAAAAGGGTATCCATAAAAAGCTTCTGCCTGGCAGGCTCTGGAGAAGAAAAATTCGTTTTTTCTATAGTATTAAAAATTAAATAAGGGTTAATTTATTGTCTGTAAAACAAATTATATAAGGCAAATTATTTTTCTTCGTAAGAGCCTGTCAGGCAGAAGCTGATAAAATGGTTACTGATTTATCTGGTGTGGTACTCAGGACTGCAAGAAAATAACTCTGTCGAATTATGGTTATTGTCCTCGCGTCACGCGTCACGCGTCACGATATAAACTGATTGACAGGTAATGTAAAATAAAATTTACTGCCGCAGGGAGAATTTTCTTCAACCCAGATTCTTCCGCCATGAGCTTCAACTGCCATTTTGCAGAAAGAAAGACCTATTCCGGTTGAGGTGCCAATCAAAGATTCTTCAGTATTCATACTGAAAAAATCTTCAAATATTTTTTCCCTGTATTCAGGAGGAACACCTGTTCCTTCATCAATAATGCCAAAAATGAAGTTCTTTTCATCCTTAATGAGTTCTATCTTAATTTTATTGTAGGATTTAGAATTTTTAATTCCATTATCAAGAATGTTCATTAAAACCCTGGACAGGAGATTTTTATCTGCTTTCAGAGGAGGAACTTCCTCCGGGAGCGACATTATAATTTCAATATTTTTGCTCTGAATTTTTATTTTCATTTTATTCAATAGTTCTTCCATAATTTCTCTTACATCTGCTGAGGAATAATTTATTTTAATGTTTCCTTCTTCCATTTTAGCTATTTCGAGCATGTTCATAGTCATTTTCGAAATATCCTGAGAACTCAAAAAGATATTTTGAAACATTCGCTGAAATTTTTCATTTTGAATACCGCTATTGTTGTACAAATATTCAGAAAAGGCCATTATTTCCTGAATGTGATTCTTCAGGTCATGAACAATCATATAAGTTAATTTTTCTTTTTTAATTTCAAGTTCTTTTAATCTATTATTTTTCTCTTCCAGAGTTTTCAGATTTTCTTCCAGTTTTTCGTAAAGTGTTGCATTTCTAATTGCAATAACGATATGGTCACATATGGCATCTAACAGTGATTTTTCTTCTGTTGAATATTCTTCTTCTTTTCTCTTACCCAGAACTATTATACCGGTAACTTCTTCTTTATGCTTTAACGGCACTGTAACCATAGATACAAGATTTTCCTTTGAAACCAGTGTTTCTGTCATATCAGAATTGCTATCGTCCTGTCTTAATCTGGCTTCTATTGTTTTCCCCATTCTGAGGGCTTTCCCTCTGCTTCCTTTATCTGCCCTGACAGGGTTTTTCTTCAGGTAATTCACCAGCATATGAGAGATGCCCTGAGAAGCAACAGGAAGTAATTCACCGGCATCATTTAAAAACATTATAAGCCCTGAATCTGACTTTGTAGCATCCATGACCCTTTTAAGAGCATTATTTAAAATAATATCCAGATGTAATATGCTGTTTATTTCTGTTGCAATTTTAGAAACAAGATATAAATTTTTCGATACAAACCCGTCGAGCCTTAAAAAGTCTTCTTCTTCCTTTAACGGCCTCTCGATAAGAACAATAAGTGAATTATTATCAAAGGGTTCTCTACTTTTTCTGTACCGTATAAGAAATTTTTCGGAATATTTATTATATATGTAACATCCCGATTTTTCCTTGTCAGAAGGTATTTCACAATGTGAATTCCTGGAATTAAGCTTCTTTAAAAGAGAAATAAAATTTATCTGCTTTAATTCTCTTTCCGATAATTCCGAAAATTCTAAAAATACGTCATTTACGCTGATAATATGTCCTGTTTCTTCATCTATTACAGCTATGGCCATATCCGATTTATCATAAAGGTATTTTTGTGTGGAGAGTAATATTTTTAATTCATTACATGTTAATCCATACATATCTTTGAGAGAGGAAATTAATAAATCTGTTTCCGATTTTTCTTCTGAAGATGAAGTTTCTTTTTTTCTCTTTTCATTATCTGTCAGTATTTCAGGGCTTGAAAGAACGGTTTCTTTTTCATGTTCTGTCTGTAAAAATTGTGAAATATTAAAACGACAGTATGAACAGAAGCTGGCATCATGTTTCACTGCCCTCTGACACCTGGGACAGACGAGCAATAAATTTTTATTCTGAATAATTGGTTTAATTTTTTTACCGCACCATTTACAAAAGTTTGAATTATTTTCATTTTCAGTATTACAGACAGAGCATAAGATTTTTTTTTCTTCTGATGACATGATTATATCCTTTATGTAAGCATTCAGCATTTAGCTATCAACCGGAGATTACGAAGAATGTTTCTGCTAAATTAGTCCGAAAATAGAGTTTAATGACATTGTTTATATAATTCCTATAAAAGCTGAATTTTGATAGCTGAAAAGAGCTTTTCCTTAGCATTTATTTTATGTTATAATTATTATAATCAGTTAACTTTTTAACAAAAGCTAAAATAATATTTATGCAAATAATTATAACATTTTTTTGTAATATTTTGCAAGAGAAATAAAGAGACTTAGTAAATGTTTACCTGCCCCGAATGTAATGCTAAAAACGAAAAAGATGCCGGTTTTTGCTGTAAATGTGGTATTAACCTGGAGAGAAATTTAATCTCCGGGGAAGAGGTATATAAAGAAAAATGTCCTGAATGTAACACGGATAATGAAAAGGATGCTAAATTTTGTTGTAAATGCGGTCTCATTTTAATTATCGAAGATTCCCCGTCAGAACTTCAGCCCCTTTCTCCGGGGACTATTTTATCCGGCAGATATAAAATAATAAGGGAAGTTAAAAGAGGCGGTATGGGCTGTATTTATGAAGCAAAACATATAAGCCTTGAGAAAATATATGCAGTCAAAGAACTTCTGAATATATCTATGGATAGCCGGAACAGACTGGAAGCCATAAAGCGTTTTGAACAGGAAGGTAAAATATTATCAGAATTGAGCCATCCGAATTTACCGTCTGTAAGTGATTTTTTCTTCCTTAACGGCAGATACTACCTGGTAATGGACTTTATAAAAGGGAAAGATCTGAGCTGTTTACTGAAAGACGATTATCCTGATGGAATCCCGGAAGAAGATGTAATGGAGTGGGCATTGCAGATCTGTGAAATACTTGAATATCTCCACGGTAGAAATCCTCCTGTAATATACAGAGACATAAAACCGGCAAATATAATGATAAGGGAAAGTGACAGAAAAGCTGTACTCGTAGACTTTGGAATTGCAAGAAAACTCTTTGAAGAAGATCTCTCCCGGACAAAGACTACCATAGGGACAGTCGGCTATTCATCTCCCGAACAATATGAAGGGAAACCTGTTCCGCAGAGTGATTTATATTCTCTCGGTGCTACTATGTATCAGCTTATTACAGGAAAAAAATCTGTACCCTTTACTTTTCCTCCTCTTATAAATAAAAAACCGGATATTTCAGAAAAAACAAATGCTGTGGTAATGACTGCTCTCAGACATAATCTGGGTGAACGTTTTCAAAGTGCAACTGAAATGAAACAGGCAATATCGGGTATGATCGAAATAAAAACGCCACAGATAGATATTAAAGACAAAATCGACGTAATGCTTCTTCAGCTTGAATCTTCGGAAAAACAGGTGAAAAAATATTTTATAGAGACCCTGAGAGAAACAAAAAATACAAGAATAATACCTCCCATGCTGAAAGTATTAAAAATGGACCCTGACCCTGAAATCAGAACAGGGGCGTTAAAGTCTCTTATACAGTTTAAAGGAGAAGAAAAAATAGAACTTGCCCTCAAATCAGTATTATTGGAAGATAAAAGTGCTCTCGTAAGGGTAAAAGCCGTTCAGTTTATGCCGGAATATGACGAAAAAGCTTTTATAGAACCTTTAATTAAATCTCTTGATGATAGTGCAGAAGAAGTAAGAATGATGGCCATTGTTTCTCTGGGGAAATTAAAAGCCGAAAAAGCGCTGGACCGTCTGTGGAAAATCTTCAGGGAAGAAAAAGGGTTAATAAGGGAAGATGCCCTTAATGCTATTGAAAAAATTTCCCCGGAAACTATAAAAAAACGGGAAAGAGAAAATCTGCAGAAAAGGGAGAAATTACAGAAAAAAAAGAACCTTATAGCTTTAATATCAATAGGTTTTTTATTCATAATAGGCCTTCTTGTATTTAAATACCTTTTCCTTCGGATTAATGAACAAAAAATAAATACCTTTCTTTCTGCAGGTTTTAATCATCTGGATAATAACAGAAAGGAAGAGGCCAGGAAAGAATTTGAACAGGCCCGGCTTCTTCTTGAAAAATCACCGTCTGTAAAGAAAAAAGCAGAGCTCTTTTACGGAACAGGTCTGACCTATTATCAGGAAAATAGAGCAAAATCTATAGAAAACTTTGAAAAAGCTATCACATTAGATAAAGATTTACCTGAACCTTATCTTTATCTGGGCTATACATATTTAAGGGAAAAAAACTATACAAAAGCTTTAGAATATCTGGAAAAAGCAAAAGAACTTATGCCTGATGAAGAAAATATTTATCTCGCTCTTAAAGATATATATTACAGGACAGATGAAAGGGAAAAAGCAGATGCAATAGTACGGGAATACTCTGCAAAATTTCCGGGAAACCCTGATAAGAATATAAATGCAGAGCGTTTAAACAGTAAAGGTATTGACAGCTTAAATGAAAAAAAATATATGGAAGCTATAGATTACTTTACTCAGTCATTACAAATAGACCGGGAAAATCCAGATACCAGTTACTATCTTGGTATAGCTTACCTGAAAATTGATAAAAATCAGGCAGAATATTACCTTAAAAAAACCCTGGATTATTCTCCCGGTTACATAGAGGCACTTATCAGTCTGGCACAATTAAAATATGACCTGAAAAACTATAATGAAACAATTGCATTGTGTAAAAAAGGGATTGAGATAAATCCAAAAACAGGAAGATTTTATATTTTAATGGGAATATCATGTTACAATGTCGGACAAAAAAATGAAGCCCTTGCAGCACTTAATAAATATCTGGAACTGGAACCGGATGGAAAATATGCAAACATTGCAACCAGTATAATAGAAGAAATTAATTCCCCATAATCGTGACGGGTAAAGGGTGGTTTTTACCCACCTTTCACTATTTACTTTTTGTATAATTTCCAGTATAAGTAAATTTACCTGTCGTAAAATATACAATCAATACTATTTGTGTTTAACAGGATTTTAGTGTATAATTAAAGAGTACAGGAATTTTCATTTTTGACTGGTTTCATGGGTAAGCCTCGCGTTACGCGTCACGCGTCACGCGTCACGATAATTTATCAGAATTTAATTAGAGTGAAAAGTGGAAAGAAAAGATCACTGCTCACTACTCACTACTCACTACTCACTTTTCACTCCTTAAAGGAGATTATGAAAAACTATTGTTTTTCACGAACTGGAATGACTCTACTGGAAGCCATGATTTCAGCGGCCATATTTTCCATGATAGGGACAATGTTATTTACAATATTCTCTTTTTCTACAAAAGCGTGGCTTAAAATCAGCGATACAATAGCTTTAAGGGACAGTGGTAATTTGATTTTAAGCAGGCTGGAGAGTGAACTGTCTGCCAGTACTATCAATAGCGTAGAAGTGATTCCCTGTCCGGAAAAAACTGATAACAGGGCAATCTCTTTTTTATCGGCTACTGACGGAGATTACCTGACTGCACCTGATAGTTTTGGTCGAATGGAGTGGAAAAAATTTATTATATTTTATCTGGAAGGTGATACAAAATTCAGTTATGACGGATATTACCAGCTCTGGAGTAAGGAAGTTTTTCTTGGAGATTACACTTCGTCTGTAGATGAAAATCTACTGAAAGACCTTCCCTTTCCCCCTTTAGAGGGCAAAGGGACAACTTATCCTGTAATATCTTATATAAAGAATTCTATTGCCAGTTCAGAACTTTATATTACCAGACCGAGAGCTATTGCAAGATATATAACATTTCTGGATTTTAAAGTAAACAGCGAGAGGAAAAAGGTGGAATTATTTTTTAACCTGGGTAAACCTTCAAATAACAGGAATGAAACAGCTATGGAACAGATGAAAATAAAAAGTACCATAACTCTCAGAAATTAAAAAAGAGGGGGATTTTTATGAAAAATTTAAATAAGAAAAATGGCATTGCTTTAATAAGTGTTTTACTGCTCATACCGGTTTTACTCATTTTATTGACATCAATGGTCTTTTTAACTTCTGAAATCCTCCGTAGAACGAGGTCGGATCTGAATAAAAATATGATTAATCCACTGGCAGATTCTGCTCTTGCAGAAGCAATAATTTTACTCGAAGATAATATTGAATGGGGTAAAAATAAGGAAAAACTATTTATGAAATCTAAAGAGCAGGATTTAAAAATTGCCAGATTTAATACTAAATATCTTCCTGAACCGGATTCTCAGTTCGTATTTGAAAATCAGGGTGCTTTTTACATAAGTTTCGATCCGAACGATCCGGTATGGGGGGATAAAAAATATTATTCCGTTAATAATCTCGGAGGTTCTTCTTCTGTTCCCTCCTACAGGCCTGATATGGAAGTACCTCCTCATTCGGCTCTTATTGTAATTACAGCAGCCAGTGATGATGAAGTCAGACATGTAGAAGTTATAGTTACTGCAATACCGGAAGGTATTGTGCAGACCGGTTCCAGAGGGGCCATTACTATTACGACAGATAAATTAGGTATTGGAACTATAGGAGCACCATTCGACCTTCATTCAAATGCCGAAGACGTTTCTGTAAAACTTATTGATCTGTCTGATAAGAAAAATTTAATATGTGATATTAAAAATGATTGTAATGTTACTGCCAGTGGTCAGATATCATCTCCTGTAAATGATCCGAATCATTTTAAAAGCAACAGCGGTAAGAAGGACATTCCATTACTCGATATTTCGGAACTGGTTGCAAATGAGAGTTTTGAGCCAGGAGAAATACCTTCCGGTACTTATATAAAAGATGGAAATCTCATTAATTATTACAGAGATGGTAAAAAAACATCCGGTACACCGGATCGGGTAATTTATAAAGGTAATGAAATTGTACCGGGTTTAAAGTTCAACGGCCACGACTTGTTCATGGATAGAAACCTGAAAGTAGCTTATGACAGAGAACATCTTCCGGGTAAGACCGGTAATGTCGCTTTTCATGGAATAATATTCAGACTTAATCAGTCAAGTCTTTATGCTCCCGGTAACGGAGAGAGAGATTTTAGAAAAGATGGCGGGCCCTATCATTATGGTAATGTAATATTAACAAATGTCAATGATGACCCGGTAACAGGTAAGGGTAATATTTACGCAGAAGGAACTATTGAAATAGAAGGGAATTCGAGTAAAATAAAATCCGGAACAGACTCTATTGCCCTTTACTCAAGCGGAGACATCACTATGAATATGAGTGACGGAGATGCTATGTTTACAGGGCTTATTTATACAATGGGAGATTTTTATTGCACTGTTCCGAAAGATAAAAAAATTAAAATAACAGGTGCGTTACTGGTAGCAGGAAAAGATCCCTCCAGGGATCCGGAAGGTGCTCCTGTTGACCCGGGAATTATGTCTCTGGAAGGTAATGAGGTAACGTTCCAGTTTGATGAAACATTCCTCAGTCCCTTACCGTCGGCAAATAGTGGGGGTAAGTATGGATTTAAGGTCATATACTGGTATAAATCGATATAAGTTTTTTGCCGGAGGAATGAGTCTTGGTGAAATAATTTTTGCCCTGGGAATTATTTCCATAATTCTTGTAAGTTTAATAACTACATTATTTGCAGGTTTTGCAGCCCTGCAGAAATGTATTGCCTATCAGGAGGCTATAATTATAGCAAAAAGGACTATTGAAGAATATAAATCCATGGAATATGTCTCTGTTCCAATCTATAATCCTCCTGTTATAACAACGGAAAAAAATTTAAATGTGGAAATCAGCATAAATGAAGGTCTTTATGTTTCTACAGATTTGAAATATAAAAAAGTAACTGTTTCCGTATACAACTCAATATCTAAAAAATCCGCTAAAAATGTTTCTGTCACTATGTCAGTGTATTTATACCCGTATAAATGGTGAAGATCTATAGTGTTTTTTTACCTGTCGCCGTAATTAGTGAAAAGCGAGTAGTGGATAGTAAGTAATATCATATTTCTTTTTACTTTTCACTTTTCACTTTTCACTTTTCACTCTGATTAATTTCTAATAATTTATGAAATCCATTATAATCTCACATTACAGGAAGGATTTTTTTAATAAACTGTAGAATATTAGCTACCAATTATGAAAAGTTATAATTTTTAGGAGAGGGTGATCTTCTTGTTAAACCGATCTATCAGTGTCTTTATTTTTGCAGTCATAATTATCAGTACTTTCGTTATGGCACAATCGGGGGACTGGGTAGTTTATGTAAATAACAAGCCTTTTACCGGCGGTATAACTGTTTCTAAGGATGTCGTAATGGTAAGTATTCAGGAACTTTCTCAGATGCTTGATTTTGATTTTTCATACAATGAGCTTACAAATTGTCTTAAAATCAATGATACTGTTTATGGAGGGACAAAATCTTATAGTAATGGCAGACTTTATGTTTCTCTCGGTGAAGTGGCAGGTATGCTTGGAGCAAGATATAATTTTGATCCAAGAGCCTGTAACGCAAGTATTCAAACCTTCAATGTCAAACTTGTACCTTTAGCGACAGAAGGTCCTGCATCTGCTACTCCAACACCTGTTGCATCAAAAGGTGATGAAGTAAAGGTTCAGGGACTCAGAGAACTGTCAGGAACTGAACTTGTAGGGAAAGAACAGTTTGGCGTTTCTACGGTAGGTTTAACCGGTTCTGTTCAAAATACTGCAAAAGTTACTGCAAATAATGTTATTGTAACGGTTTTTGTAAAGGATGGTACAGGCAAATTACAGGAAACCCTTACAAAAGATATGGGAACTCTTAACGCAGGAGAAACAAAAAATTTCGAACTTTTCTTCAGAGACGGCTCTATATTCTATGATACTAATAATCCTGCTATTGTTTACAGAGGAATTAACTGGGTCTATGATAATAAAGTAGATTTCAAACTTGAACAACCTACACCGACTCCGACAATTGAAACTGTGCCTGAGTAACCTTCCGGTAAGCAATCGTAACGTATGACGCGTACCCTGGTACGCGTCATACGACGTGTCTTAATTCAATTTCGCCACAGGCTGATCTTTTATAAATTTCTTGGCTTAATTCAATTTCACCACAGGCTGATCTTTTATAAATTTCTCGGCTTAATTCAATTTCACCACAGGCTGATCTCTATAAAGAGTTTTATTTATCTTCAAATCCACTACTGTAATTCTGAGGAGACGGTTCTCATCAATACTGAAAGATACGGAAATTCTTTTTTCTCCTCCTCTGGCAGGAGGGTCTAATTTTATAAAGGTAGGATTCTTCTCGTTTACAAGCACTTTATCTTCATCACCACTGACATTTGTACTTATTATTTCATATCTGTCCGAGTCGGAATTATAGATCATCTCATTTTTCATTTTCTGAGAATTATGTCCCCTTGCTTCGAAGATCATAAGTTCTACTTCTTTCTGCCCCGGTACTGCTGCATCTATTTTAAATTTTGCCACGTCGGAAACCGGGTATTTTGTTCCTCTCGGTATAAAAGGTTCGTAACCGTATTTGCCGCTGTAACGATCATCTGACCATATCCAGTGTTTCAGACAGTAATCATGTTTTATATAATCATCAAGTATTTTACCGGCACCGTAACGGCATGCACCTTTTACGACTGCATCAAAAGGTCTGTAAGATTTTATTTTATCAGGAAATTTTTCTTGAAGTAATTTTTTTACAGATGGTATGAGACTCGATCCTCCAATCATCAAAACATGCTTTATGTCTCTTCTCCTTATCCCTCTGAGAGCTGATTCTTCCAGAGAGTCATCCAGAATTTCCTGAATGATATTGAATAAATTATTTTTCGTCAGAATTTCTTCGAATTTTTCTCTTGTATAATCTGCAGAAATCATAGCGCCATTCACATCGTCAAATACTGACAGAGATGCTTCTTTATTAAAGGAAAGGTTTATTTTTATTTCTTCTACACTCTGTCTTAGATGATTGATTATATGCTGTACATCTCCTGTGGACATGTCATTCTGCTCCAGTAGATCCTCCAGTATCCACGTATCTATATCTATTCCCCCTATACCTGCTCCTCCTTTCCCTACTACTACCGATTTTCTGTCACCAGGTCCTGAAAGTTCAATCTTTACAACTGATACATCGAGTGTTCCTCCTCCGAAATCAAAAACCATAATTATGTCCCCGTCTTCTACACCTGCATCATATCCGAAAGCACAGGCAGAAGGTTCATCTATGACCCTGTAATAATCTATATCGAATTTAACACATAATTCCCCTATCCACTCCTGATAATGTTGAAAAGCATCTACAGGTAAAGTAAAAATTATCTCCTGAATTTTATCTCCTGCTATTTTTTTTGCCCTTGAAATTATTTCTGCTAAAAAATATTCTCCGCTATCATAAAAAGAAATCTTTTTCCCTCCTATATCCCGTGGCAGAGGTTTTCTTTTCATGATATATCTCTTAATATCCCTGAATGTGGAATGAGAAAATTCTTTGCCTTTATCAAAAACCTCCTGCCCTGCAAGCACGTTGTTTCCGTCAAAATTTATTATAGATGGTATACAGTACATATCAGGAGCAATATGTTCCGACGGATTTTTATATTTTCTGGCCATACCGTCTATTTTCATTAATTCCTCTTTACCAAGTGTTTCATTCCATAGAGCAATTGTCGTATTTGAAGTGCCGAAATCAATTGCTATCTTTTTACCCATTATAGATCCCTTTCTTTATGAGGTGATATCACTTCAGTGATAGTAATTTTAGTAGCTAACTGCCTCATTTGTCAAGGTTTTTTATGAGGAATCTGAAAATATAACAGAATTAGAAGGGTTATTAAAAGAAATGTAGTAAATAGATACTTATTATGAGAAGCGTGAAGGGTGAAGAGTGAAAAGAAGAGGACACTATTCACTATTCACTTTTCACTATAATGAGCCCCGCGTCACGCGTTACGCGTCACGCGTCACGGTTATACATATGATTTCTAAATTTTTACTCCACCAGATGGATTATATTTATTTTCTCTACGGGCTATCCCTTATTTTTCTTTCGGTTGTATGTTATACACTGAAGAGGGAAAAAAAGTCTGATCTGCCATGGCTATGGCTTGGACTCTTCGGTCTTACTCATGGATTGAGTAAATGGCTGGAATTCTTAACAATAATTACCGGGCCAAGACCTATAATTGAAATTATAAAACTCTGTCTTCTAATTTCTTCTTATGTATTTCTTTTAAATTTCGGAAGAGTAGCCATTACTTCTTTAAAGATCTGGATGTTTTTACCTTTTCTGTGTATGTCTTTCACAGGTATATTTATTAATGAACCGAATGGATTTGCAATTTTTTCCAGATATTTTCTCGGTGTACCCGGGGGAATACTGACTTTAATAACCTTATTCCGGAGGAGTAAAAAAGAGAAGAATATTTATTTGTTTATTATGTCAGTAGCCATGTTTTTTTATATATTTACAATAATAACAGGTGTACCGAAAGGTAATTATGCCCCTTCTTCTCTATTGAATACTCAGACACTACTTTCGATGACAGGTATACCAATACAATTGTTTCAGTCCATTCTTTCCATTGTAATGATCATCAGTTTATGGTTTTATTCCCAGATATTAAGATGCAGAGAAACTGTATGGCTTTCAAACAGGAAAATAATATCTTATTACACAGTGAGTATGGTCTATGTATTGATCTTTGTTCTGGCGGCAGGATGGATAGCAGCACAACTGGTCGGTATCAATACAGACAGAGAAGTGAAGAATAATCTCCTCAGACGAACCAGAACCATAGCATCCTCTATGGATCCTGAAATTCTAAAAGCACTCAGAGGAACTCGTTCCGATACAGGAACAGTAAATTACGAATATGTAAAAAAACAGCTTCACAACATAATCATGGAAAATGACGACTGTCGTTTCGCTTATTTAACAGCCGTACGTAATGATAAAATCGTTTACCTTGCAGACTCTGAACCGTCTTATTCAAAAGATTATTCTGTGCCGGGTGAAATCTATAACAGTGCAGACATAAGAAATATATTTTCCGGAGGACAAACGATGGTAACAGGCCCTGCAGAGGATAAATGGGGAACCTGGATATCCGCTTTTTGTCCTGTCATAGATGTTGATACAAAGAAAGTTATTGCAGTTTTTGGCATGGATATTGATGCATCGGACTGGGCTTATGCAATTGCCATAGACCGTATTGACCCCATATTGATAACCCTTCTCATATCTGTAATAGTAATAATATTTTTTATTGTTTACGAAATTTCTTTTGAAGCTTCTTTGAGAATAAGGGCTTCAGAAAAAGAAAAATTCGATAGTGAACTCAGGATTGCCTGTGATATACAGATGGGCATGATACCGAAAATATTTCCTCACTGTTCGGACCGCTTCAGTCTCTATGCACTTCTCGAACCGGCCAGGACTGTAAGCGGTGATGTATATGATTTTTTTATGTTAGATGACCGTCATTTATGGTTTGCTATCGGAGATGTATCAGGTAAAGGTATACCTGCATCTCTTTTTATGGTTATAACAAAGACTCTCTTCAGATTTATTGCCTCACAGGGAGGAAGTCCGGGTACAGTATTTACGAAACTTAACAGAGAACTCTATAATAATAATGAAACTTTCATGTTTGTCACTGTTTTTGCCGGTATTCTGGATATAAAAACAGGTCGTTTGACCTATATTAATGCAGGTCATAACAGACCTTATATTATCAAATACAAAGGAGATATAATAGAACTTGAAAAACCTGACAGAATAGCTCTCGGTGTAGATGAAGACGTTATTTATGCAGATAGAGACATTATACTTGAAAATGGAGATTGTCTTTTTACCTATACAGACGGCGTAACTGAAGCTATGAGAGAAAACGGCGAACTCTTTGATGAACATAGACTGGTAGATATTTTAAAAGAAAAAAACGATAAACATCCGGAAGAGATTATACAATCCGTTCATGGAGCCATTAAAGATTTTACCGGTAATGCAGAACAGTCAGATGATATAACAATGCTTTCCGTGAAATATTATAACAGTGACCAGTGAACAGTTATCAGTGAGCAGTTATCAGTGACCGGTTATCAGTGACCGGTTATCAGTGACCGGTTATCAGTTATCGGTGACCGGTGAAGCTTGTTTATAGTTTATTGAAATAATGGTTACCAATTTATCTGTAATGGTAATAAGGAATAGAAATTTATTAATAGTTTCTTTCCTCGCGTCACGATTTAAAATATTTGAGGCAGTTATTTAATTGTCATTTCTAATTACCGTAACAGGTAAAAGGGTACCCGTAAAAAGCTTCTGCCTGGCAGG
>DAIOEN010000200.1:0-13579 GCA_036746235.1 Vulcanimicrobiota bacterium
TTTATCGTAACATGAAATTTATTTATTGTCAATAAATAATAATATTTTCTGAAAATAAATGAAATTTTTCTCTGACCATTATATAATGTATTTTATAAGTTATTGGAATTTAATTGGAGTGAAAAGTGAAAAGTGAAAAGTGAAAGAATAGGATATTACTCACTATTCATTACTCACTGTTTACTTCTTCTTAAGTTATGAAACTAACTATAAAGGAGTGGTAATTTTGCAGAGACTGATATTGTTTGTTTTTTTCATATCTTTTATTTTGCCGGCCAATGGCTCTGATATGATATTTCCTTCAGTATCTCTTGATTCTCATGATCGTATTCTCATCTTTGCTCCCCATCCCGATGATGAAACAGTCGGCACAGGAGGGCTTATTCAGCAGGCTCTTGAGAAAAAAATACCTGTTCATATAGTTTTTCTCACAAACGGAGATTTTAACGAGTGGTCTTTTTTGATTTACAGGGAGCGGCCTGTAATAAAACGTGAAAGTGTTCTTAAAATGGGAGAAGTCCGCCATGATGAAGCAGTAAAAGCATCATCAGTTCTTGGCGTTTCCGCGAATAATCTCACCTTTCTTGGATATCCCGATTACGGGACACAGGAAATATGGTGCAGACACTGGAATGAAGCTCCTCCCTATGAAAGTTTTCTTACTGGTGCGAAGGAGGTGCCTTACGGTAATTCCTTCAGGCCCGGTGCTCCTTATAAAGGAGAAGAGATCCTTAAAGATATAAAAAAAATCATTGAAGATTTTAAAGCTACAAAGATTTTTGTTACCCATGGCGCCGACAACCACCCGGATCACAGGGCTTTTTATCTTTTTACACGGCTGGCTCTCATGGAACCTGGCATGGACACACCTGTTTATCCCTATCTGGTCCATTATAATAAATGGCCTGATCCCAGGAAATACAGGCCTGAAGATTTCCTTTACCCTCCTCCTTCTCTTATGGAAAAGGCAGAGTGGAAACAGCTTCTTCTATCTTCTCCTATGGTATCATTAAAGGTAAAAGCCCTGAAGGAACATAAGACTCAGTACGAGGCGAATACCGATTATCTTCTTTCTTTTATGCGACCCGATGAGCTTTTCGGAGACCTGCCTTTTATAGATTTAAGAGATGAAGCAGAACGTGATCTGGGTGAATGTAAAGAACCTTCTCTGCCGGAACAATTACTTGATGAAGAAAAAGATTTTTTCACTGATGTGGAAAAACTTTCTCTGAAGATAGACGGAAAAAATCTTATATTTTCCGCTAGACTGTCAAGACCTCTTGCAGAAGCAGTGGATTTGTCTGTTTACCTTTTCGGTTACAGACATAATATAGATTTCTCTCTTATGCCGAAGATACACATAAAATTTACCCCTCTCGGTTATGAAGTATATGACGGATACAGGAAACTTCCGAAAGATACTCTGACAGTAAAGAAAAATTTTAAAGATGTAATTCTTTCAATACCTTTCGATGCTCTTGGTGATCCTCAGAAAATTTTCGTTGCTGCAGAAACATATCTTTCCGAAGTGCCGCTGGATACATCACCGTGGAGGATAATAGTTCTTAAAGAATGAAATTATAATTTTCAATTTACCTTATAGTTGTGATATAATAAATTCAGAAGAATTGTCGAAAAGAAGGTGTTATATATGGATGTGTTAACCTTCAATAATGCAGAAGAGCTTATGAACCTTTCCGGCAGACATGAACTCTTAAAAGGGGTGATATGTGAAATGTCTCCTCCCGGAGAAAAACATGGTGTTACAGCTTCAAAGATAGGTTATATAATCGGTAAATATGTGTATGAAAATAAACTTGGTGTTACTACAGCAGCAGAGACAGGTTACAAACTGAGTTCAAATCCTGATACTGTGAGAGCTCCTGATATGGCGTTTAAGAGTAATGAAAGAATTGCAAAGGGAGGCATTATAGAAGGATATTCTACTGTTATGCCTGAACTTGTAGTAGAGGTTAATTCTCCGCAGGATAGTTACGGAAGGGTCCTTAAAAAGGTAAATGAGTGGTTTTCTTCCGGCGTTATGGGTGTAATAGTTGTAGACCCTTATGAAAAGAATGTGATTTTATATGAAAGCCCGGAACATTACAGAATGTTTGAATATAATGATATTCTTGATTTAGGAGAAATACTTCCCGGTTTTACCTGTAGAGTCAGTGATATTTTTGAATTATAAGGATGTATTGCAATTAACTCCTCTTATTAAATGGCCGGGAGGAAAAAGAAGAGAATATAAATATATAGACAGTCTTATACCTGCCTGTACCAGGTATATAGAACCGTTTTTTGGCGGAGGGGCTATTTTTTTTCATTTAAGACCTTCCTGTGCTCTGATAAATGACATTTCTCAAGATTTAATATATTTCTATACCCTTATTAAATCCGATAATAAGGATTTTAAGAAAGCTATTTCTGACTACGAACACCACTGGACATCTCTCTCCGGCTATATAAATTTCTTATATGATAAAATTCAAAAAACCTATATGGAATACAGAATTAACACGTTTAGCAAAAATATTTTAACTGCTGCTGTTAATGATATCTTAAATTCCGGCACAGATCTTTTTAATAAATTATTCGATGAAAAATTTACTCTGAGTAACGGTGAATTACTGAAAGAGATAAGAGAGAATTTAGTTGATAAACTGGGAAGAATGAAAGAACTGGAAATAAAAAGTCAGTCATATTTATCAGAAAAAGACCTGAGAGATAATATAGAAACAGGCTTCAGAAGCGGTTTTTACATGCATTTCAGAAATATCTATAATGACATTATTCTGAACAGAAATCATTCCAAAAAACTTGCTGGAGAAGAAAAGACTGCAAATTTTTATTTTATAAGAGAATACTGTTACGGCTCAATGTTCCGGTATAATTCGAAGGGTGAATTTAACATTCCTTACGGAGGCATTGCCTATAATAAAAAGAATTTTAAGAGAAAGATAGATAATCTCTTCAGTCCCGATGTGATTGAATTATTTCGTAATACGGAAATTTACAATCTTGATTTTCTGGAGTTTTTAACCATGATAAAGCCGGGAAAAGAAGATTTTATCTTTCTCGATCCTCCGTATGACAGTGATTTCTCCGATTATGAAAGCAGATCTTTCAGCCGGTCAGATCAGGAAAGACTGGCGGAGTTTTTATACACTGCTTCAGCAAAATTTATCCTGATAATAAAAGACACACCTTTTATTTCCGATCTTTACAGCGGTAAAAAAGCTATAAGAATGTTAAATTTCGACAAGCAATATACTTATAATGTAAGGGGAAGAAATGACAGGGATGTCAATCATCTTATAATTACAAATATTCTGAATCGTGACGGGTAAGGCGTAACGCGTGACGGGAGTAATAGCTCCTACCTGATGGGGTATGGCCTTTAGAATTAAGAAAGGAATTTTATGGATACACCGGAAAGAATTATAAACCTTCTCAAAAGACTTTCTTCTCTCTCTGAAACAGGTAAATTAAGTGTCACAGAGCTTTCAAGGGACTTCGGAGTATCGAGAAGAACCATTTACCGTGATATTGAAGAACTGAGTCTTTCAGGCATACCTGTATATCTGGACAACGGCATAAGGATTTCAAATAATTTCAAGTTTTTCCCTTCTTTTGAATTTACCTCAAGAGAATTGCTTGCCATGCTATCTCTTCTGGAAGTGCCTGAAAAACAGGAAAGTTATCCCTATATAAAAGAAGTACATTCCATCAGAGAAAAATTTTTCACATCCATATTACGTTCCAGACCTGATTACCGGGATATCATTGAGAATAAAGTGGAAATGGATGTAAGGAGCTATTATCCTTTTGAACAGGAAATTTTTGAACTTCTGGAAGAAGGCATGGAAAAAAGACAGACCCTTTTAATGGAATATTATTCAATGGAAAGAAATGATATTACGGAAAGAAAATATGATCCCTATGTGGTGTTTTTCAGAAGACATGGCTGGTACAGCGTCGGTTACTGCCATCTCCGTAAGGATGTAAGAAATTTTAAACTTGATCGTATAAAATCCCTGAAATTTACCGGTGAAACCTATGAAATGCCTGACCATTTTTCCCTGGAAGATTATTTTGCCGGCTCATGGGAACTCTTTAAAACAGGGGATAAGAAGATAGATATTAAAGTAAAATTCTCCGGCTCCGCAGCACGTATAGTCAAATCAGGTAAAAGGCATCACAGCCAGAAAATAGAAGAGTTACCGGACGGCTCAATTATATATTCCGTTACCCTTGGTGACTGGAAAGAATTTTCCATATGGCTGGGAAGTTTCGGCTCCAGTGTGAAAGTTCTGGAGCCGGAAGAACTCAGGCAATATATGATAAAAGAAGCGGAACATGTTCTGGAGATTTATAGGAGTTGTGGAAAGACTGTATTATAAAGAGGTGAACGCTATAATGGCCGATGCAGAAAAGAAACAGGGAAGAAAGGATAGAAAAAAACAGAAAGATATACCGTGCAGTGAAATAATGAAAAAGAGATGTGAAAGCCAGAAAGAAAAAATGATTAAAAATATCAAAAGAATCAGGAAAACCGGGTAAGATATTTTTCCATATGGCTCTTCTATCTGTTAAAATTAAGCCCTCTGGATGAGGAAGAAAATTTTGAATGGGAAGATGATTTTATGGACTGGCAATTTGCCTCTGAAAATCTCCTATACTGGAAGAAAAAAATGGATGAAATTATGTCAGAATGATATCTAAATACCTGTTAATAAAACTTCTTCTGATTTACTGTGGCTCAATACATATTTATAGTTTTTATGTCTTATTTCCTCTACATGAGATTTATATTTTTTTAATAAATTTTTCAGTTCTTCAATTGATGGAATGCCGTCTGAACGGTAGGATACAACGAGAATACTTTCTTTAAATTTATCGAATAATCTGTCAAAAGCTCTGTCTATCTCATTTTTATTGCCCCATATGTTGACTTTACTTTTAAGCTTTCTGTGCTTTGAATTATAATCAATCAAGTCGTGCCAGGAAGAATAATTAACCAGTCCTTCCAGGAAATGATAGAAATCCAGGTAATCCACACCGATACCTTTCCCGGATATATAGGGAGTATCTATATAGACAAGATCAAAATGTTCGTCTATATCAAATATATCCATGTTTAAAGCTCTGTTTTTCTGACCATTTGAAAAAACCGCTCTGTTGCCTTCTTCTATGAATTTTTTGAAATGCACTTCAAAGGGGGTATCCCAGGTTGTTTTATTCCCGAAATTTCTTTTTACATCGGAGAGCCTTATATAAAGGTTTTTCCTGTGGAATAGATTGAAAGGTCTTTTGATGATACAGGATTGAAAGAGGGCAAATAAGGCAAGGGATTTTTTATATATGTTATCCAGATGATTTATGTTTTCTCTCACAGTATCAATCCAAAGGTTTTCTTCATCTGTAAAATAAATATCTTTAAAGGTTTCACAGATAAAAGCCGGATATTTTATAGAACTATGTCTTTTTAATAAAAAATCTATTTCATTATCTGAGATTTTTACAGAGTCATTTTCAATGAGGGCAAGTCCTGTGTGAAAATTGAATTTTAATATGTCATTGGATGTGACCTGTTTCCCCAGGGATTTGAACATGCAGGAAACACTTCCTGTGCCGGAAAATCCGTCAAGGACTGTATGAAAATTTAAATCTTTCAGGCTTTCTTCAATCCATGTCACAAGTTTTAGCTTGCTTCCCTGGTATCGTGTAGAAGGGAACAGATGAATTTGATTTGATGACTTTATTCTCATTATTATTTATTATTGAAGTGATTTTTTATCAGATTATTTCACAGGACGTTAATTCTTTAAAAGTACTCTTTAAATACGAGAGCTAAATCAATCTCCAGTTCCGGTAATATACTTACTTTAATTTTATCTTCCAGAGAATATACTTCAGGAACTTTATATTGATTACCATCCAGTATATAGGTCTGTACTGTTTTATGAACAGGGTCAACTATCCAGTATTCTCTAACACCTTCACGTTCATATAAATGTCTTTTTTCTTTCATATCAATATATGCCGTAGAAGGAGATAGTATTTCTATTGCCAGGTCCGGTGCGCCAATACATCTTTTTCTCTCATATAATTTCTTATGATCGCAGACAACGATTATATCCGGCTGAACAACATCTTTAGTTTTCTTTATATCCTGTCCTGATGCCGGAAAAATTATATCTACCGGAGATGCAAATACCCTGCATGTTTTGTCCAGTAAATAATTAGCAAATTGTCTGTGTAACTCTCCTGAAATCGTTTGATGATCTAAATCAGGGGCGGGACTCATATTATATGCTATTCCATTTATTATCTGCCATCTTTCATCTTCCGGCCAGGTCAGATAGTCCTCATAAGTAAATGTTTGTTCTTCTTTTACTGCCAGATTTCGCTTCATATGAAATCACCTCTTTAATATATTATACTTCATAGTAACGGAAAATGTAATATCACAAAATTCCTGCTATCCCTGAAATATTTAAAAAAATTATGATATAATAATTTCAGAAGAAATGTTAAAAAGAAGTTGCAAAGACGGGAAAAAGCTGGGAAAGGATTTTTAATGTGGAACTGTCAGATACAGGAAATTCTATTCAGGCTACCTTCTGGGAATTGCCTCTGAGTAATGTTGTAGAAGTTAAGGAATTTATTGCAAGGTAAATTTTTGTATGAGCCAAAAAAGGGCTTAACATAAAGATATAGGATTTGATGTGAGGTTGTAATTTATGGACAGCAAAATTAAACCTGAATTGAATTCAATTTTACTTGATTTGCGCCGTTCTTTTGAGATTATTTATGGGAATCGTCTGAAACATCTATTGCTTTACGGCTCTCATGCAAGAGGAGATGCAGAAGAGTATTCTGATGTTGATATTCTTGTCGTTCTTGAAGGCAATATAAATCCCGGAGATGAGATATCAAGGACAGGAGAGGTTGTGGCAGAACTTTCATTACGTTATAATACGGTTATTAGCTGTGGTTTTATGGATAGAGAACGTTTTAAAACCCGTAACGGCCCCTATCTGAGGAATATCCGACGAGAAGGTATATTTATATGAGCAAAGATCAAATAGAACTTCTTAATGAAGCCAGGAAAAGCTTATCTGCTGCTAAATTACTTCTTGATGGCGGTTATACCGGATATGCTGCATCCCGTGCTTATTATGCCATGTTTTATATTGCAGAAGCTTTTTTAGAAGGTGAAGGAATGTCTTTTTCAAAACATTCTGCAGTTATAGCTAATTTCGGTAAATATTTTTCCCATACAGGTAAGGTTCCGGTAGAATTTCATAAATATCTTATAGAAGCCCAGGCATTACGACATACAGGAGATTATGATTACTGTTATACCGTATCTTTAGAACAGGCTCAGGATCAAATTATCCGTTCAGAGAAATTTCTTGAGATGGCTGAAAATCTTATAAAGCATATCTTGTAAGATGAGTAATATATTTGAAATTACGGGGGATTTTGATTAATAAAAAATATAGAATGATTTTAATTATGACTGGAGCTGGTTTTTCTGGGTAAACTTAATATAAATATTCCTGTGTCGGAAGAAATACTGTTCATACTTAAAAAAGATGAAGATTCCTTTCAGAAGGAAATACTAAAAATACTGGCTCTGCAATTTTTTAAAGAGAAAAAGCTATCTCCTGGTAAGGCTTCTGAACTCGCCGGTATGGATAAAAATGAGTTCACTGAATTACTCGGACAGTATAACATAGATATATATCGTTATTCGGAAAGAGAGCTGGAAAGAGAAGTGGATTTCATTTCTCGCCTGTCAGAAGATGTCAAAAAGTAAAGTTGTAATCAATTCAACTCCTGCCAGACAATCTATTATGCTTGAACTGGATGAAGGAGAATCCGAAGTAATTACTATAGCAAAGGAAAAATTAATTAATACAGTTGTTATAGATGAATTTGCCGGAAGACAGTATGCTTCATTACAGCGGTGTATTATAAAAACGGCCATAGTTCCTTAAACTGCTATGTAATATAAAAATTTTAATTGTAATCATCGCGATAATATAATCAATGGAGGGTTGCATTAAATGTCAAAGTTAGTTGCCATAACAACTACGGGAACAGCTTTATTAAGTAATACCGGTAAATGGCTGAATTTGAAATATGAAAATTTACTCGATATTCCTGAGAAAGATATAAAACAGTTCATTAATTTACATATCAATAATAATACTGAAACGAAAATTTCTGCCGAGATTAATTCTACAATTCAACTCAATTCATATTTACAGAAAAAAGAAAACAGTAAGATAGATATCGTTCATTTAATTTTATCTGATACTGATGAAATGAAAAAGGAAGAACCTTTACTCAGAGAATATTTTAAGAACTATGGATTTGATATTAAAACTCAAATAATAGAAGGATTAAAATATAAGGAAAGTCAGTTTAAAGTATCAGGACTTCGTTCACTTGTAAATAATCTGATAGGTCTTATTGATGATTATAAGAGTAAGGGTTTCAGGGTTGTTATGAATGCTACAGGAGGTTTTAAAGCAGAAATTGCTTATGCTACAGTCATTTCACAGCTTCGACATGTAGAAGCATATTATATTTATGAAACCTTCAATGAAATTATCCCGCTGCCATATCTTCCTTTAAATTTAGATGTAGAATACTGGGTAAAATTTAAGAACTATTTTGAATTATATGAAAAAGGGGTAAGAAATAGCGATTCTGAAAATTATATTCCTTCATTACCTTCAGGTTTCAAGTTCTTGATTGAATGGGATGAACAGAAGAAAATGTGGTATTTGAACCCTGCAGGGGAAACCTTTTATCTCAGCTTATTAAGTGAAGAAGATGTGTATTTACAGGTAATAAATGATAAGATGGTATTTAAAAAATCCTGTGAAAATACCCTGTGGGATAAGGCAAGAAATAAAAATGTTCAGACTTTAAAGGATATACCTGATGATGAGGTGAAGGGACTTTTAAGGAGGGTTTTGAAACTGGGGTTTGTTAAAAAGATTGAACTGGTTGATTATCATAAAGTCGGAACTTCACAGGGAGATACCAGATTGGAATATAAGAGAAAAAGTGAAGACAGCAAATCTCATTATGTTCAATATGAGGTAAAAGGAAAAGACGGAATACAGGCAATAAATATATTTGTTGACAATGGTTTCTGTGACGATCTGATTTTTATGCTCGGGAAAAGAGCTTCTGTGTAAAGGAGAAATAAATATGAATAATGTCCTTATAATAACAGTGGGAACCAGTCCTGAACCGGTGATTTTTTCTTTGAAAAAACTGCAGCCAGAAATGGTTGTTTATCTCTGTACAGGAAATGAAGCCGGTAAAAAGAACGGTTCCATAGAATATTTAGATACTATTTGTAAAGAATACGGTCTTTCCCCATCGAAAATGAAGTGTCTGGAAGTCCGTGACAGTCCTTCCTGTATAGGAGATCTCTGTATGAAATTCTATGAAGGATACAGATGGCTCAGGAATGCCGGCTATTCCGATGAACAGATTGTCTGTGACCCTACGGCAGGAAGAAAGTGGATGAGTGCTGCAGCTACAATGGTTGCTTCACAGCTTGGCCTTGATATGTTTTATGTAGATGCAAAATGGGATAAAGGAAAAGTAATAGAAAATTCTATGCAGGTTGTATCTCTCGGTAATCCCTATGAACAGACGGGGTTTGTTGAAATAGAGAGAGGAAGAATGCTTTTTAACAGATATTTCTATGTTTCTTCCGGAGAGATTTTCAGTAAATTAAAAGAAAGAACTCATAACAGTAATGTGAGAGATCTTTATCTTTCTCTTGAAAAGATAAGTAAAACCTTTCAGGAATGGGATAATTTTGCCCATTACAGCAGAGATATAAAGCCTGATTTCCTGGAAGGTATAAATGCTCTGGGAAGATATATTTCTTCTGCATCAAATGTGCCTTCTGAACTTGTGGATTTTAAAGATAAATTGTTGTCTATGGCAGAATTACTTGATAAAGTCAATGAGCTTAAAAGAAAATTCGGAAGTCCCGAACCTGATATCAAAATTACTGTAGATCTGGTAAAAAATGCAGAAAGAAGGGTATTACAGGGCAGATATGATGATGCAGTGGCAAGGCTTTACAGAGCTTTTGAGTCAATAGAACAGTTTCTTTTATGGAAGAATTATGGGATTAATGCAGGTAGAGTATCAGAAAATGATTATAAAAAACTCGGAGATAATTATAAGACTTATAAAGAGAATTTTGGATGTCATGGAAATATATCTTTAGATCAGGGTTTTGCTTTTCTATATTTAATAGGAGATAATGTGGCAAATGAACTTGTTAACAGAGTTCAGCCCAGAGTCGTTTATAAGTTGATTTCCAAATTGTCTCCTGATAAGGATGTTTCTGATAAAAAGACCGGTCTTGAATTCAGAAACTCTTCTATTCTGGCTCATGGCTTCGTTCCTGTTTCGAAAGAAATTGCTGAAACTTTCCTTTCTGATATGAAGAAGATTGTAGATGTCTGTTACAGGCATATTGCTAAAGAAGAGACAAATATATTATGGGATAAGTTTGATTTCCCGAAGATAGAGAAGATATTGTAAATATTATTCAGGTTAAGACATTTTACTTGAGATGATCAGTTACAACTGATATACTGATAAATGAAAAGAGGTGCCTTCATGGGGATAAATTCTAACAGGCCGGATAGATGGAAAGCTGATATTATCAGATCTGTAGATTTTTATAATAACTGGTTTATGAGATTTGCGCCGGAAGCTTATAAAAATACACGTGTGGAGACAACTAAACAGGTTGAAGTAGTTATGAAACTTACTGATAATTTTTCAAATATATCTTCTTCATTATTAATGCAACACCCTGAAGTTTTGTCAATTTTACGTATGGCAACAGCACCTCCGATTGCACGTGACAGGTTGATAGGATTAAGTAATAGTTCACCTAATCTCATAAAAAATATGGAAATAGAAAAACGTTTACCTCCTAAAATGAATAATGAAAAGCTTAAAAATGAAATAGACAGAGTGACTTCCGTAATTATTAGATTGCTGGACAGAGATATTTTTCCGTGGCTTAATAGCAAGCAGAACCCGGAGAATTCGGAAATATATCGTACCTCAACAATTATAGCAGATCGTTTATGTGGTTCACTATCAGACCCTATTATTAGAAATGCTCAGGAAAGGAGACAACTTGATACTTTAAAGCTGTGGCTGGAACAACGAGAATATATATACCTCAAACCATGTGATATTTTACAATTTGATAAAATGAAACCAGGTACATTTTCTTTCAGAGTTAACGTGCCGGTTAATCTGGGTATGGGAGCTAATCAGGTAAATATCACAGTTGATGCTTTAATTATGCCTTTTAATTTTAAAGCCGGAAATTTTCCGTTATTAATAGAGGCAAAATCAGCAGGTGATTTTACCAATACCAATAAACGCCGTAAAGAGGAAGCAATAAAAGTTACCCAACTTCGAAGAACCTATGGTGATGAAATATATTTTATACTATTTCTCTGTGGATATTTTGATTCTGGATATCTTGGTTATGAAGCATCAGAGGGAATTGACTGGATCTGGGAACATCGTATAGATGATTTAATAGAGATGGGAGTATAGTATGACCTCGCTGGAACTTATGGAATATAAACGTAAAGATATACAAAACAGGCTGGATTCCGATAAAAGTCATTATAAAAGAAATAAATCAGGCCAGTTTGCTACTCCAACAAATCTTGCTATAGATATTTTAGAATATAGTAAAACATTATTTCCTGATGATACAGATATTCGTTTTCTTGATCCGGCTTGTGGTACAGGAGCATTTTACTCTGGATTCTTAGAGGTATTTTCTTTGTCACGTACTTCCATTGCGACAGGTTACGAAATTGATCCTGATTATGGTAATGAAGCTATTAAACTCTGGTGTAAAACCGGCCTCCAACTGAATATTAATGACTTTACAAAAGCTATGCCACCAGATTCTGAAGATATGAAGTTTAATTTCCTCATTTGCAATCCTCCATATGTCAGGCATCATCATTTAACCGGCCATGAGAAAAGCCGGTTGCAGAAATTATCTTATGAGATAACCGGTATAAAACTTAATAAACTGGCAGGTCTTTATTGTTATTTCCTGTTTATTTCTCATAGATGGGTGTCTGAAGATTCATTATCTGTCTGGCTTATTCCCGGTGAATTTATGGATGTAAATTATGGTCAACAGGTCAGAGAGTATTTGACTAATTCTGTATCATTAATGAGAATTCATAGATTTAAACCTGATGATTTACAATTTAATGATGCCCTTGTTTCATCAACAGTAATCTGGTTTAAGAAAAAAATACCTTCACCTGATCATATGGTTGAATTTACCTGTGGAAGTAATCTTAAAAGACCGGAAATAACCAGGTATATTTCTGTGGATACAATGCATCATTCTGGAAAATGGAGCAGGTTTTTTCATGAAATTGATAAACCGGATATCAATATAAAACACTCAAAATTATCCGATTTATTTATGATTAAACGTGGTCTCGTAACAGGTGCAAATGATTTTTTCTTGCTTACATCGGAGCAGATAAGTAAATATGAACTTCCTGCTGAATTTTTAACGCCAATACTTCCAGGGCCAAAATATTTACCTGATGATGAAATTAAAGCAGATGAATCTGGAATACCTGTGTTAAATCATAAATTATTCCTGCTGAACTGTAATCTGCCGGAAAACCAGATAAAGTCTAAACATCCTGCTCTCTGGAAATATTTACAGACAGGTATAGATAAAAAAATAAACGAGCGATACTTATGCAGCCATCGTTCTCCCTGGTATTCACAGGAAAAGAGACAGCCGGCCAGATTTCTTTGCACTTATATGAACCGGCAGAATTTGAGTGATAAAAGGGTATTTCGATTTATACTCAATCATTCAAATGCTATAGCCGCCAATGTTTATCTCATTCTCTATCCGGTGCCGGTTCTGGAAAAGGCTATTAATAAAGATCCTATATTAATTGATGTTATATGGAATTACCTTAAAGGAATTTCATCTCATAGTTTAACCAGGGAAGGCAGAGTTTACGGAGGTGGTTTATTTAAAATTGAGCCGGGTGAACTTGGTAATACGGTTATAGATAATATTCACACAATTTTACCTGATGTTTTTAACAGAGTTACCGAACAGGCACTTCTTTTTTAAAATATAAAGAGATTATTTATAGCATATATTTCCTTCATTTTTTAAATTTACTATTCTCGAAATATCTCAATTTATACTGAAGAACCTCTGTTTCACAAAGGCTATCATAATGAAATAGTAAAAAGCTGGGAAAGAATTTTTAATGTAGACCTTTCAGATACAGGAAATTCCATTCAGGCTACCTTCTGGGAATTACCACTAAAAAATGTCTTAGCTGTTAAAGAATTTATTGCAAGGTGAATTTTTGTATGAGCTAAAAAAGTATTTTACAACTGAATTTTGCGGATTTGCTGATGATTTTTGTGCGAAACGTTTCCATACAAACTAAGCCAGTAATGGATAGGTAAAAATGGAGGT
>DAIOEN010000201.1:0-13450 GCA_036746235.1 Vulcanimicrobiota bacterium
CAGGCAGAAGCTGATAAAATGGTTACGAACTTATTTGGAGCGGTACTTAGTAATGCGTAAAGCGTAATGCTTGATGCGCAGGGATTAAACCAGTCACGGGTGACGCGTTACGCATCACGACTACTTAATATAAAATACACTATAAATTAATAGGAGGAATGCAATGATCAAGTATATTTGTTTTATCAGCCTGATTTTACTTTTTATGGTCAACTGCGGTGGTGAAAGTAAAATTATTACAACAACCTTACCGGATGTTACTCCAACATCTGTCAGGGAAAATTCTGAAGATTCCTCTTTCGGAATCTTCACTGCCTATTCGGCCCACGAATTCACCTATTTTACAAATACTGCAGGTTTCTCCAGAGAAGATTACTGGAACTGGACAGACAAACACTTCCAAAATCTCGGTGCTCACTGGACCAGAAGTAACCTGCAGCTTATATGGGATTTTATAGAACCGGACATAGGAAAAGGTTATAACTGGAATAATATAATGCTTACAGATGACATAATAAAACATATATACACTTCCCCTGCCGGTGTTAACTGGCTCGGAGTTTTTGCGGAAGGTGGCTCAGTGAACCCTCCCGGCAGGATGAGAAGAAAAGACAGACCTCCTCTCAGAAATCCCCTTGATTACCCTGAAGAATACAAAAATTTTGTAAAAACGGTGGTAGAAAGGTACGACGGAGACGGAATAAACGATGCGGCACATGGAGTAAAAGTTAAATACTGGCAGGCCGGTAACGAAATTTTCATATGGCAGAATTCAGGAAGATCAGTAGAAGACTACAAAAAATTTGTAAGACTGATCCGTGAAGGTGCAAAAAAAGCAGACAGTGAAGCAAAAATAGTATTAATCGCCCCTACGGACGGCTTTACAGCATCTCCCTTTCTTTTACAGGTCATGAAAGATCTTGCTTCAGAAAAAGCTTTTGATGCAATAGATGTACATCACTGGGGCAGGTCGGATAACTGGAAAATGCCTGCTGTTACGGAATATAGAAAGACCCTGGACAGTTACGGCCTTAAAGATGTGCAGATCTGGAGCTGTGAACATGGCACATGGCAGGGGCAGCCTTCAGGCCAGCCCTGTCAATCAGAAGAAGAACAGGCATCTTCTCTTATAAAACGGTATGTATATAATTTGAATAACGGCCTTGACAAACTCTTCTGGAACAATCTTACCGAATGGTATCAGTTCATGGGTGATCCGGGAAGTATT
The DNA here is from genome assembly GCA_036746235.1 of Vulcanimicrobiota bacterium. Classification (GTDB taxonomy): domain Bacteria; phylum Vulcanimicrobiota; class SpSt-956; order SpSt-956; family JAKJGF01; genus CALARM01. Next base: position 1,229 of record DAIOEN010000201.1, read on the forward strand.
TTTAACTCCATGGGCCTGATTACTGACGGACAGGGGCCGGGAGAAGAACCGGCAAGATTTAATACGGAAAGGATTTCTTACCAGGTCTATAAAAACCTGAGTAAAAAAATAGATAGAGGTGTTGCAGTGAAACTTGGCCGGACCGTCGGGATTTATTCACAGGGTCAGGTTTACTCTTATGATTATGAAACAATAAACAGTAAAAAAAGATTTTCTATAGTATGGAGCGAAAAAGATACAGAGGAAGTTACTCTACCTGTCATTGTTCCTTCAGTCCATGTAAGTAATATGATAACAGACAGAAAAGGGAATATCCTTGAAGAATATGACATAAAATCGGGAAATGGTAAGGTTACAGTAAAGACAAAAAAAGAACCTTTACTTGTGGAATATTATTGATGCGTAATGCGTAATGCGTGAGATTTCATACGGTTGACGCGTTACCCGTTACCAGTCATGCATTATTTAAATTTCAATAAATTATTAAACTAACAACCATGATTGATTTCAGTCATAACGATGGATGCAAATATACCCGTTACGCGTTACGCGTCACGATTCTCATATAAAAAATAACAGGAAGGCGAAGTGTTATGTTAAAAAAATTCTCTTATTTAATTGCCATATTTATAATCACGTTACTTTCAGCGTTCGGAGGAAGCAGTAAAGGAAGCACCATAGTGGGAACAGTTCCTCCGGCACAGAAAGAATTTTATTTCAATAATCCCACAAGCGGGGCAAAATTATGGGGCAAAGTTTATTATCCTCCTGATGCACGGCATAAATACCCCGGACTGGTTATAGTGCCGGGAGGACTGGGATTCGGTTCAAATCTGGATAATGCTCCCAGGAAAAAACCGTCTAATTATGCAAAAGAAGGTTTCGTTGTAATGGTATTTGATCCGGACGGAAGAGGTAAAAGCCAGGGCCAGGAAAATTATAACGGCATCATTCATCAGGACGGACTGAATGAACTTTTGAAAAAACTGGTAAATGACCCTTATGTAGATGCCTCAAATATCGGTGTTTATACATCTTCTCTCGGCATAGCCCTGGGTGCAGGTGCCATGGGAAGATACCCGTATCATCCGACAGTCCATTATCTTATAGACGGTGAAGGCCCGTCTGACAGATTTTACATTACAAAATTTAATAATCCGAATTTTTCAAAGATTTTTGCCGGTCATACAACAGATGATGTGGAATGGTGGTCAGAAAGAGAAGCATACAGGACCATTCAGACCTATCCCGGTATGTATGTGAGACTTCAGACTTCTATGGATCATGTCCACAGGGAAAATAAAGGACATGCCATTATGATGATACAAAATGCCACAGGAAAACAATATGGAGGGAAAGGACTATGTTCATGGACAAGGATGAACGGTGAAGAAAATCCTGTAAATACTGTCTTCACCATTCAAAATCCTCCGAAATGGCTACCAGCCGGGTCCCTTCAGACAGTGGATATAGAAGTTATAAAAGAGATGAGAGATAAAGTTAATTCTATGTTATAATATAACTATACTTTTGCAGATTTTAAAATAGGTGTTGGGTGTTGGGTCAGGAAGATTAAAACCCGGAACCCTGAACCTATTTAACTATAAAGTCAGTAAAAACAAGGAAATTATGAAAAAGTGCAAAAGTATAGAATATAATTATGAAAAAAATATTATTTATTTTACTCATTTACTGTTTTGCCGGCATCAGTTACGGAGAAAACTTGAACATAAATAATTCCGGTAACTGTATCATTTCTATTGACAGAACAAGTTATAATTATGGTGAAGGCATCCTTTTAACTGTAACGTGGGAAAAATGTGCAAAAATCAATGATATAAGTTCCTATCTTATGAACGGTGACGGCAATATACAGATTATTTCAGGTTCACAAATCATATGCAGTCTGAAAATGTCTCCCATATCTGCTCCGAAAATAGATAAAGACAGATTAAGTTTTACCTATTATTTATCTACTAAAAACCCTGATTTGCATATGACAGAAGGCAAATATATTATAAGAATTGTCTCCCATAACTGGACTTCAAATGAAGTACCATTCAAAATCATAAATTTAACAAAATGAGTTCTGTAATAAAACATTACATAAAACCACAGAGAGCTTTAAAAAAAGCCACCATGGTAGATCCTTCCTTTTTCCCGGGCAAATACGCTTTTTCTCCGTACATGGCCTGTGAACATGCCTGCAAATACTGTGACGGCCGGGCAGAGAAATATTATGTAGAAGGAGATTTTGAAAAAGATATTGTCATAAGGGAAAACCTTCCCGTTCTTCTTGAACATGAGCTGAAAAAACTCAGAGAAAAAGGTATTATATCCATAGGTTCCGGCATAAGCGACCCGTACCAGCCTGTGGAAAAAGAAGAGAAAATCCTTCAAAAATGTGCCGGCATACTTGCAGGATATAAATTTCCTGTTTCTGTAATGACAAAATCTTCTCTTATCTTAAGAGATATCGATTTATGGGAAGAAGTTCATAAAAAAAGCGGTTTTATCCTCACAGTATCCCTTACTTTTACAGATGATCATTTAAGAAAAATATTCGAGCCTCATGCAGGTACAGTAGAAGAGAGAATAAACACCCTCGTAGAATTTAAAAAGAGAGGCATGTTTACAGGAATCCTTGCAATGCCTTTTATCCCTTATATTTCCGATGTAAGAGAAAATATAGAGCACCTTGCAGATATTGCAAAGGATATTAACATAGATTTTGTCATGGCGGGAAGCCTTACATTGAGGCAGGGGAAACAGAAGGATCTCTTTATGGATATAATAAAAGAGAATTTTCCCGATCTTTCAGAAGCAATAAAAGAACTTTATAAAGAAAACAGGCAATCAGGCTCTCCCCTTCTCTCTTACAGAAAGAATTTATATAAAATCCTCAACGGAATATTTCTCTCCCGTTCCATCCCCGTAGAAATGCCTCATTATGCCTATAAAAACCTGGTTCCGCTCTATGATGAAATATATGTTTTATTACATCACATGATAAATCTCTATGAGAGAAAAAACATAAATACTCAGCCCTTAAAAGAATCTCTTAAAAGATACGGCGAATGGCTTTCGAAAGAAAAGGAACTATTTAATCGGAAAAGGAAAGATAGCTATAAAAACCTTGAGGAAAAGCTTATTTCACTTATACATTTCGGAGAAATGGAACATATAATAAAAAATGAAAAGCTCCATAATTTCATCGGTAAAATTGTTCTGGAAAGAATGACTTTTGATTATATGGATCTCAAGTTAATAAACAATAGCAATTGAGGCAGAATATGGAGAGAAAAATGGTATCTTTGAAATGATATTATGGTCAGCCATCAGTTTTTAGCTGATAGCTGACCGATTTAGACTTACGGTTTTCCATGATCTCTTTCGAAATATGCAATAGCCCCTATACACTGTAGTAGAGAAACATACGTCATAAATAAAGGATAAGAGTTTTTCAAAATTCTACAAAAGTACAATTTAATTCTACAACAAAAATACTGACATGGAACAATAAAATTGTTAAGAAATTGTTAATTTCAAATCAAGAAAAAATATTTATCAGGAACATCACTGAAAAATTCTAAAGGGAAGTTATAAAGATCGGGTAAATATATGATATAATTACTAAAGAAAAAACTTTTAAGAGGTGCTATTCATGAAAACCATTGAAACTGATGCAACAGTCACAGATGATGGTAAAATAATTATGGATATTAATCTATCTGAAATACCTCCGGGAAAATACAGGGTTCTTATGATGGCAGATGAAAGTCAATAACCCACGACTAAAGTCGTGAGCTTGTAGTTGTAATTGCAAGCCTGATTGACCAGCCAGGAGTCTTTGGGAGAGACTACGTTATAAAGGTGAAAATTTCAGTCCTTAATTCCCTGTGGGCATAGCAGTAATTCTACCGGGAATAATAAAGAATAGCGACACGTAATAACCACTTCAGGAAATTCATAATAAACCTCTATTTTATTTCTTCACACGAAATTCTAAACTTATTCACAACTTTTTCATAACTTCATATTATAATTCATAATGAAGACACAAAACAAAGAAAAAATGTCCGGAAGAATATTATAAATTTAAAGAAAGAAGATGAAAGAAAATGATTAAAAGAGTATTTCCAGGTAAAAATTGTAATTTCATTAACTGGCCCTGCAAGAAGAAGTATTGGTACGTATTAGGTATGCCGGTATAATATAAAATAGATTAAAAGAGAAGGAGTAAAAAAAATGATTAAAAAAGTGTTTCCAGGTAAAAATTGTAATTTCTTCGCCACATGCTACCAGACGTGTATGCATAGAGTTACGAGGTATATTGCAAATCTGCCGATATAAAAAAATCTTATGAAAATACGTTCATCTCCCCCTGTTCGCTACGTTCTATTTTGCAATACAGGGGGAGAATTCTATGGTCTTTTTATATGATAATGATGAAGTTTGCAACTTCACTGGATAATGATTCTCATATTTGTTTATGACCGATCCGGTCATGTCTGTTAGTTAAAAGAAAAGAATTAATTAAAAAAATGTTTCAGAGTAACAACAAGGGTTGAACAAAATTGTTTTTCTGGAAAAAACTTTAAGATTTCCTGGCATGTTTAAATTTTCGCCACGATAAAGTAATTGCCAGAACAATTACTGCTACAATTACCACCAGTAGAGTCTTTAAAGAAATACTATTCTCTATTTTCTTTTCTTCAATCTTTACCGAGGGGTTAAACTTTCTCATTTCCGAGAGTGTAACAGGGACAGGAGTGGGCCCTGTTTTTTCTTTATTATCTGAAATACTTATTATTGCTTCATCACTGTTTCCGAATACTTCACCTGTATACATAAGATAAGCTCTTGCAGGCATTACATGAAATATGCCCGGTGTTTCTGCCCTGAGTCTATAAGTAATCTTACTTGAATCACCATGATAATAAGTGGTAAAACAGACACATTTTTCATCTCTCAACTCTCTGTGAGTAAACCAGTAATCCCACTGTTCATCAAGGGAATAGCTTTCTACCTTATCTGGAACATATTCACATCCTGCAGGTTTCGGATCTTCAATGACAAGATATTCGGAATCCTGATAACCACTTATCTCAAGTTCTACAAGTATCAGGTCATTACTCTTTATTTCCATCTCTCCCCTGTCGTTTACAGGTATCTCTTTTTTCTCATCAGATGATTGGCCGGGTTCAACAAGATAAAACTTCCTGGTAATATTAAAGCCAGAATCTGCCGGCATTATATGTTCTTCATCTGTATGATATGTCAGATAAATATTATAGTAAAGGAGGCCGGAACCTTTCATTTCAAATTTTATTTTATTTGCCCCCGAAGTAAGGCCTTCTCCGAAAGGTATTTCTATCTTTTTTCCCGATGTGCCTATGTCATCTTTTGCAAATTTAAAGGAAGTTATTTGTTTGCCATTAACATATAAAGTACCGTTAAAATCAGGATTTAATTCTTTTGTAATCTTTACATATTCCGTAATGGCCATTACTGCAGATGCAGTATCTTTTGAAGAATACCAGGAATTTCCTTTACGGTTTAAACAAAGATATTTTACTATGGAAGGAATAAGTTTACTTTCAGGTTTTACGGATATAAGCGCCATAAGGCAGTAAGAGGTACTTTCCACTCTGTTCTCGGTCCATCCGTAACCTCCCGGCCATGAAGCAGTTGTTTCCCCTGCTTCTGCAGTTGTTTCCAGTATTTCAATTACATTTTTTGCTTCCTTCTCTAACCCCGCCTTTTTAAGAGATAAAGACAGGATTGCCATAGAATAAGGATTAAGGGCGTCATATTCATAGTAAAGTGACAGAAGCCATTCCCTGCAGTCAACTCCGGCAGTTACGAGAGAAAAAACCATGTAAGCTTTTGTATTTATATCTCCTTCGCCGGCATAATTATTTTTCAGCCATTTTATACCACGTTTCAATCTCTTTTCATCTACCTCATAACCTGCCGATTTTGCCAGAGACATGCCATAAACAACATAGGCTGTCATAAAGGGATGACTCTTATCCCTGGCCCACCATCCCCAGCCTCCGTCAGAATGCTGAAAATTATAAAGTCTCTGAAAACCTGCCCTTACCATTGAAGGGAGTTCTTTATTTATATGTTCATTCTGCAGTTTCAGTTCTTTCAGAGTTTTCGTCACTATTACAGACGGGAGAAAACGGCTCATAGTCTGCTCCACACATCCATAGGGATATCCTGCGAGGTATTCCAGAGATGAAAGAAGAGAGGAAGAAAGAGATGGTTCGAGCGTTATAACACATTTTGAAGAATCTTTTTCTGCATTATCGGGAAGAGTGATTTCTTCTTCAGCCTTATTTTTAGTAACTCCCGAAATCGCAGCATTTTGCTCCGTACCATGAGGCAGAACAGGGACAGTCATTTTCACTGCATCAGATTCTTCGTCTGTAAGGGCAATAAGTTTTACCTCACATGGTCCCTGTTTTTTTACTCTCACCTTCCAGTCTATTGTTGATGAACCGTCAGGGGAAACCTGAACTTTACACTGCTGTTTATTTTTATCAATAAATTCAATACCGCCGTCTATCTCAAGTTTTGCATAAACAGTTTTTTCACCGTTCAAATAATTATGAACTATACCTGTTATGACCGTTTCATCTCTTTCAGTAAAAAATCTCGGCATAATGAGCCTTGCAAGGAGGTCTTTCGTAACTATAACTTTCCCGGTCTTTGCTCCTGTCTTTGTATCTTTACTCACTGCTCTGGCAGTGGCCCTCCAGGTCGTAAGACTGTCAGGAAAAGATATGTTTACTTCCGCTCTTCCATTCTGATCTGTTATGATTGAAGGGTTAAAGTATGCGGTATCAGGGAAATATTCTCTTGTAAAGTCAGGCTGAACTGTTACACCACCTGAGTCAAAATCATCATCTATTGTTCTTCCGTCAATATTACCATCATCTATGGCACCTGCCTGAGCGTCTGAATATAAGCCATACTCTCCGCCGGTTTCATAAAACATTTCATCTGCACTATTTCTCAAGGAATTATATGTAGAAATACTGTTGCCTCTTGGACCATAGAAAAATTTCTGAATATCCGGAACAGTTTCAGCTGCCACAGTATAAACGGACTCATCTGTAAGTCCGAAAGTAACCTGAGACGATACAGGTCTTTTCTTACGATCAAGAGTTTTAATTATAAATTTTCCATTCTCTCCGGGCCTGTATTTTTCTTTATCAGACTCCAGGGATAGAGTAAGAAATTTATCGTCAGGAGGACATATTATCTTCTTATTCTGAGTGTAAAATTTTCCGTTACGGAAAAAATTTACTGAAATATAAAAATCAGGTGTATATTTATCTGTTATTTTTACTTTATAACAGGCTGTTTTATTGGAAAGATCGATTATTCTGTAATCCAGTATATCATGTCCTTCCACCGTAAGAAGGGCCTTTATGCCTTCATAGGGACAAACAATAAGGAGATATGCCGTATCACCCGGTTTATATATATGCTTATCAGGTATTATATCTACTTTATTCAGATTATTCCAGTTATAATAATCAGTTCCCCCGTAGGAATAAAGTTCAATGCTCTTCTTTACCATGTTATGATTTTGATCTTTAGCCCTGCAAATCACCTGATAATACCCTTCTTTCTCGGGCACAAAATCATAAGACACATTACCGCCATCAGTTTTCAATTTAACCGATTCAATAGTTTTCCATTTCCATTTTTTCTTTTCTTTATCATAATTTTCATAATTAAAATCAAGAACAAAATCTGTTTCTATCGGATGTCCTTCATAATCCCTCGCCTCTATCTTAAGACTGCCTTTTTCGCCCGGATTATAAACATATCTGTCCTGTATAATTATAAAATAAAACGAAGCTCCCGTTATAAGTATTTTTGTGCTTCCCGTCACTTCTCTTCTGCTTTCGTCTGCCATAGTTACTACAACAGTATAATTCGCATCATAATTAATCTCTTCTGCAGGAAAGGAGAAGGAGCCTTTGCCGTTTTTATCTGTTCTGCCCTCCCCTGTTTTGAGTTCCTGACTTTCATATGCATCTATGGAATTCTCAACAAAAATCTCTTCTTCCCACCAGTTATTCCAGAAAGAAGGAGAATAATAATCTCTATATATGTGCCATTTATATTCTTTTTCAGGCACAGGAGAACCGAAATAGTATTTTCCGTCTATATTAAAGGTCATAGTATCTCCCCTGACATAATGTGCCTTATCAGGTGTTACAGTAATTTTAAATTCCGGTTTTCTGTATTCTTCAACCAGGAATGTACCTTCTTTTGTCTGTCCGTCAGGTGTGGTGCAGGTTATTGTATAGGTTCCCAGGGGAGGTTCTTCAGAAAGAGTAATATCTCCACAGATAGCGCCATAATCATCTGTTTTTATATTTTTTTTATAAATTTCTCCATGTCTGCCATCTTTTATTGAAATCTTCATATCTTCACCGGATACATATTCAAGTTTTCCATTTTTCTCATATCTGAGGATACCTTTAAAAGAGACTTTCTGAGAAGGTCTGTAAACAGGTCTGTCAGTATAGATATATGCCATAAAATTCGGCCTGCTATCAGGGAGTATGAAATTGATTTCACAGGTATCATCATTACACATAGCCAGTATTCTGCATTGAGTTCCACTTTTAAAATCTTTAAGATTTATATTCAGAATTCCATTTTTATCGGTGCTGTAATTTCTCCGTTCATTGCCTGCGAAAAGCTTTACATCTCCCTTCATAGGAGAAGAATTTTTCCTGTCCTGTATGGATAAAAGAAGCATATCTTTTGAAATTTTGGCAGAAAGAGCAATTGCGCTTATTCTTATTGAAGAAGAAATAGAATCTTTTGCAGTAGAAGCCACCAGGTAATAAACGCCTGAAGATAATCCAGGAAGATTTAAATTAAACTCCCCGCGGGAGTAATGATTGTCATAGGCTTTTATCGTAACACCTTTGTTTATTTCTTCCAGAGGTGCAGATTGTAAAGAGTAATCTTTATATTTATCGGCAGTTAAATCAGCAGGTATTTTATATATCTTTAAATTAATATTTTCGTCATGAGAGCCTGTACTATCACTGCAGTATATATAACCTTTAAGAGACATCTTTTCTCCCGGATAATACAGATGCTTGAGAGAAAAAGTTATCCGGTACGTATCTGCAAAAGATGGCAAAGAGAAAAAACATAATAACAAAACCATGACATATATTATTCTTTTCATAATATAAAAAATCCTCACTGAAATGGAGTGAAAAGTGAGTAGTGAATAATGAGTAATGTCCTATTCTCTTCACTTTTCACTCTAATTAAATTCTAATAAGTCATAAAATACACTATAAAGTATAACTATATATATTCTATAAGAAATTTAAAAATCTCTTTTTTCTGTAATTTTATATTAAAAAAGGATAAAATAAAAATACTTTTCAGGAAGGAAGTGAATGAAAATAAAAAGAATATATATTTTTATAGTGGTTTTATAACTTACTTCATATGTCTGTATATAAGCTTCAGACAGTAACAAAGAGTTTATAGTAATAATAAAATATATCAGGGGAAAGAGAGAGGGAGAATGTTGCCAAAGAATAAGGATATATTGTATCATCTAGTAAAAATGGAAACACTCGTAGCAAATATATCCACCCGTTTTATCAATGTAAACGCCGGAGATTTAGAGGAAGTTATAAAATCTACTTTACAAGAAATAGGAGAATTTATAGATGTAGACAGATCCTTTCTTTACTTTTATTCAGGCGACAGAAGAGAAACTGTTAAAGGTTACGAATGGTACAGAAACGGATTCGAGCCGATGGTGCAGAAGTTTCTGGATATATCACTGAAACCCTATTTCTGGGCAACAGGTATAATAAGAGATCTGAAACCTGTTTATGCCAGTAAACCTTCGGAACTGCCACTTAAAGAACAGGCCTTAAAAGAATTCTGGGAAAAAAGCAGAGTAAAATCTTTCCTTTCAGTCCCTCTTTATATAAGAAAAAAACTCGTAGGTACACTTGGTTTTTTAATGGAAAGGAAAGAAAAAATATGGCAGGAAAGTGATATAAGAATATTAAATATGACAGGAGAAATTTTTGTAAATCTCCTGGAAAGACAGAGAGCTGAAGCGGAATTAAATGAATATCGTAAAAACCTTGACGCCATATTTTCCAGCATAAAAGACGGAATTATTTCTGTAGATAAAAACCTGAATATTATTGAAAGTAACGAAGCAGCAAGAACAATATGTAATATCTTTTCTGTCACTCACGGAGGAAGAAATACAGTCTGTAATAGCAAAGAATGTCTGAAAGCTCTCAAAAAAACCCTGAAAACAAAAGAAACGTCGGAATTATACAGGATTGAATGTAATTGCAATAACCGTCCGTCTCAGATAGTTACTGTTACTATAACGCCTCTAATAAACGGAGAAAATGAAGACACCGGGGCAGTCATGGTAATAAGGGATGAAACGGAACTGGTAGAGACAGATCGTATGCTTCAGGAAAGAGGCCAGTATTATAATATTACAGGTAAAAGTAAAAAAATGCAGGAAATTTATTCTTTTCTGGAAAAGCTTGCAAGTATCCCTTCTACAGTACTTATTACAGGGGAAAGCGGTACCGGGAAAGAACTTATTGCAGAAGCCATTCATTATAAAGGGAACAGAAAAAACAATCCTCTTGTGAAGGTAAACTGTGCCGCTCTTCCGGAAAATCTTCTGGAAAGCGAGTTATTCGGCCATGTAAAAGGGGCGTTTACCGGTGCAATTAAAGATAAAACAGGATGGTTTGAAAAGGCTCATAAAGGTACCATATTCCTGGATGAAATAGGCGACATAACTCCTGCCATGCAATTGCGTTTATTGAGATTTCTTCAGGAAAGGGAATTCGTTCCCGTAGGTTCTACAAAAACCATGAAGGTTGATGCCAGGGTTATAGCTTCTACCAATCAGGATATAGGCAGAAAGGTCAAAGAAGGAACCTTCAGAGAAGATCTATATTATCGTATCAAGGTTGCGGAAATCAAGCTGGCACCGTTAAGAGAAAGAAAGGAAGATATAACGATTCTGGTAGAACATTTTATCAAAAAGTACAACAGGGAATTTAATAAAACCATTACAGGCATTTCCAGGAATGTAGAAAAAATATTCATGAACTATCAATGGCCCGGTAATATAAGAGAACTTGAACATACAATAGAGCATGCCTTTATAGTAACCGTACAACCTGTCATCATAGTAAATGACCTCCCTGATGAATTAAAAAAATTTGCCCTTAAGGAAAAGAACTATAAAACCGTTAATGAAGCCATGAAACTCAAAGAAGTTTTAAAAAAAACTAACTGGAAAAAAGCAAAAGCTGCAAGACTTCTCGGTATGGACAGAAAAACCATCTATAGAAAAATGAAAAAATATAATATTCCTCTGGAACAACAGGCTGAAAATATACAATTTCCATAAAAAGCCTCATTCATCTTATCAGTTCATCGCCACTCCGATAAAAGATGCCACAGTTTTCAATAAATGCCACAGTTTTCAATAAATGCCACAGTTTTTATACAGTTCAGCTATTATATATTCATAAATAGAGTAGTCAGAAAAAATAATTTCTGAAGTTCTAAAATCAGTGAGCAGCGAGTGGAATCCATATACTCACTGAGTTCCACTTACTAAATTAAATCTTCTGGCAAATATTCTGCAATATATATAGTATATCTTTTATAAAAATTCAATATAGTAACTTTGTGAAGATGGTCCTGTTATTAATTATATGGCAGAGAAAGTTTTTATTTGCCATGAACTTAATAAAATGCGGGTAATACTATAATATGGAGGTGATGTAAAAAATATATATGATTATTTCATAGAGAGAGGGAGAAAATTTAATGAAGTATGAATGTAACCTGTGTGGTTATATATGTGATCTGGAAAAAGAAACAGGTATTGAGAACTTTCCTGATAACTGGACATGTCCGGTATGCGGATTGAGCGGATTTGTTCTCTGCCTTGTTTCTATAGAAAAATGTCCGCAATGGGAGCAAAAAATATAATTGAGATTAATCAGGTTAATATCAAAAAAGAGAGTAAAGGGAATTTATATGAGAAGGGTGAAGGGTGAAGGATGAAGGGTGAAGGATGAAGGGTGAAGGGTGAAGGATGAAGGGTGAAGGGTGAAGGGTGAAGGGTGAAGGGTGAAGGGTGAAGGGTGAAGG
>DAIOEN010000202.1:0-76 GCA_036746235.1 Vulcanimicrobiota bacterium
CGGAAGATGCCTGATAGGAAGAACTTTTGTATTGAGTACGACCTCCGCTGAATTTGGTACTGCTTTTATATCCGCT
>DAIOEN010000202.1:176-13332 GCA_036746235.1 Vulcanimicrobiota bacterium
GCTCTTATATCCGCCGCTGCTCTTATATCCGCCGCTGCTCTTATATCCGCCGCTGCTCTTATATCCGCCGCTGTATCTGTTTCCACCTCCTACTCTTGCATCTACAAAGGTTATTAAAGAGATAACAAATAATAGTATTATAAAAATAATATAGAATTTTCTCATAAAATCACCTTTCCCTTTAAGATTCACCAGGGATAAGCTCTAAAAAACTCTGTAAAAGACAATAATTATATTATAACATATAAAAAGGATTAATAAAGTTATATAAAGAATTTATACTTTTACAGATTTTAAAAAAAGAATATATAAAATTATAACTATAATCGGTAAATTACAGGTCATAAAACATGTTAACCTTTGCACTTTTTGAATTTAAAACAAAAACCGTTAATTCCTTTCATCTTCCTCCTTATAAAGGTTCTACCTTTCGGGGAGCCTTCGGTCATACTATTAAAAAGATTGCCTGTGTAAAACAACGGTCAGACTGTGACGGCTGTCTTCTGAAAACAAAATGCATTTATTCTTATATATTTGAAACACCTCCTCCGGAAGATAGTTCTATGATGAAAAATTATACTGCAGCACCCCATCCTTTTATCATGGAACCGCCTCTTGAGGTAAAAACTGAATATAAAGAAAGAGAAGATCTGAATTTTTCCCTTGTACTTACAGGGAAAGCTATAGATTATCTCCCCTATTTTATCTATGCCTTTGATGAAATGGGGAAAAACGGTATAGGAAGAGACAGGGGACGATATGACATAGAAGAGGTAATAAATCATAAAGCAGACTGGAAAAATGGAACTGTAATTTATGGCAGAGAAAAAAAACTCCTCTCCCCTACCAATATTTTAACTGACGGTGAATTTCATAATAACAAAGAAACTGATAAGATAACCCTTTCTTTTATTACACCGGTAAGAATAAAATATGAAGAAAAATTTGTTAACACAATGGAATTTCATATATTTATGAGAAATATCCTCAGACGTATCAGTCTTCTCACATATTTTCACTGTAACAGTAAATTGGATGTGGATTTTAAGGATATCATAGAAAAAGCAACCGGTATATCTATAATAAAATCAGATCTTCAATGGCTTGACTGGGAGAGATATTCAAACAGGCAGCAGAGCAGGATGAAAATGGGCGGACTCGTCGGAGATATTACATTTGTCGGTGATTTTAAAGATTTTTTACCTTATATAATAACAGGTAAATATATACACACAGGTAAAGGTGCAAGTTTTGGCCTGGGTAAATACGATATTTATATGTAAATAATTTCAATACCATTCAAATCTCTGATAAATCATACGTTACAATATCATCTGTATCCGTCAATTTATCAGGTTCAGTTCTTCTGTTAACATTCTTTTAATTGTATAATCTTTCCCTGTGAGATTAATAAGAGGTTCACGGCCATCTGAGGTATGAACTATAAGTACATTATCAAGACTATTAGTTTCTATACTTATATTTCTGGTACTATCAATTAAAAGAGGGTAACATCCCATAGGAGATGTTTCACAGTTATCAGGAACAATATCTCTGCATAACATAGTGCCATAATACTTAAAATAATTAATGCTTCCGCCGTTGCTGTTAGGTTGTATTACTATATCATCTTTTCCGTACATAATTCCTTTATAAATAAGTGTACCTGATGATGGTTTACGATATGCCATTCTGACACTTTTCTCAGAAAGAGCGATCATTTTTAAATCATCAAAAGAATGAATAAAATCAATTGTTTCGGTAGATAAAATACCACCTGTTCCGTCAGGGGCTATTCCAAGCCATAGTTTATTACCATAGATCTTGTGATTGGCTAATTGCAATTTGACTCTGGTATTATTAATACACTGAGGATAATATACAGAAGGAGAGATAGAAGTGCCTCCGGGCATATCCTGTGCCAGACCGACACAGCCCGTTTCAAACAGACCGGCATTGGAAGGAATATAAATATCTTTATCAAGAGTTAATGTTATAGAGCCTGTTACAGCAGATACAGTCATACCAAGCTCATCCTCAATCTCCTGAAAGGGAGAATTAGGATCACTGTTATAGCTCCAGAACCTGATATCAGGATAGTAATCAAAAAAATTTCTATTTTCCCCTCCAGAACCGGAAGCAGAAGGATTATAATAAAAATCTCCGTAATTATTCAGAAAGGCCGTACAGTCTGCTTCGGTGAAACGTGCTATTCCGGACTTATAAGAAGAGGTATGAACACAAGGGTCAGATGCAGTTGTTGTATCACCTGAATGGGGAATACAATAACATGTATTGGGATCATCATTCGGGTCATCAGGATCGTCATATACATTATAAGGAGGGCAATTAGGGTCATTCGGATCTGTTCTGACATTCGGATCAGCAGGATCGGTTCTATATCTCCGCCCATTCAGGTCTGCAGCATCGTAAGGATTAGACGGATCATATTCAAAATATCCTACAAGATAAAATTTATCGGACGGAAGGGCATGACATGCAGCTTTTCTGGCATCTATAATATTTTTTATATTTATAACAGGAATTCTTACAGGTAACGTATCAGTTTTTGTCATAATAGAATTAACATTAAAAAGATCCACTGTAGAACATGACGAAAGGAAACCTTCATAAAGATTTACACTGGCATCTGATATGGATATTTTTTTATTGGAATGAATACGTACAGGTGAAGGATTACTTTCATTACCTGTAAATTTCAGAGAAGGTACAGGAGAACCACCCTGTATGGCTATATATCCACCTGAATAAACAGGGCACGGATATTCATCATCTCTCGAAAAAATTCCACGAAGATAAACCTTTTGCTTAATCTTTCCGTTTTCTTTATAAATACCTTTACATATTACCTCGGCAGTATAGGGAGGTGCCGTTACGGAATAACTGTTTCCGTCAAGATTATTTATAGTATGATGTTCGGAAGGATTAAAAATTATTACACTCTCCTGATTACTGTTCAGGGGAACGTCAATATCGGATGTCATAACTTTACCCCAGTCCACATCAGAACTTAATTGTAATCTGGCATATTCAAGTCCTGCCTCAGCACTTTGAAGTGCCAGGGATTTACTATCACTTTTTCCCATAATATTCAGGGTTCTTGTGGCTATGAATATCATAGATGTAGTAAGCATTACAAGCAACACCATTAACATTATAACAGAAACAAGCATCATCCCTCCGTTAAATATTTTTATATTATACATTTTCCACCTCCATTAATTTCTTGGTCTAATACTGCCTTTAATAGAATAAACCTCTGTCCCTGATTGATCATTACCAGCAGAAGAAAAGGAAACTCTGGCATCTTTACTTTTTCGGAAATTCTCCCGAAAACTTAATTCTATATCAACCATACCGTATGCTTCATGCAATGTAATTGATTTAAGTTTACTGCATAACTTCTTCAGAATCTGCCCTTCCTGTTCTTCAGAAGTTAAAAGGGTTCTGTCATCAGTATAGTCCGCTATATCAGGAAGAAAGGTAGCAAGAAACCTGTTATCTGATTTATAAGGAGATGTTTTATTGTGAGGAATATATCTCCTGTAAAGTATTTTACGATTAAAAATATTATCGTCATTATCTTTAATGTCATAATATATAATATGTCCCTGCCATAAAAGCTTACCGTTCCCTGTATCATGCTGTATCTCACCGTTGTATGCAGGTGTTTCGAAACAAATAAATGAAGACAAATTGGGATCTGCTGTTGTAAATGTTTGAATGGCAATTGAATTGGAATTTTCCAGTTCAGCTATCATTCTTCTCAAAACCCATGCTGCAGTGACTTTAAGGTCCGAACGCACTTCAGCTATTTTCCAGGCTTTCAAACCAAAATTCATAGCTCCGTAAAAAGCTATAAGAAAGAATGAAAATATAAACATAACCACACATAGTTCCATAAGTGTCAATCCTGAAATCTTCTTATATCTCATTATATAAAAACCTCTTTTATTGTAATCCAATAGCTATAAGGGTAGTTACCGTCAATTTCTGCGGAGGAGAAATATCCTTATTGACCCGGACAGTTATCTGTTTCATTTCATAATTATAGGCTGTACCGTCATAATAATCGTGAACTAAAATTTCAAATTTATATAAACCTTCATTACCTTCTATTTTTAAATCGGAACATGCATCAGGAGGATCCTTCCATAGAATAACCGGTGAAGGACTTATATACGTAATATTTCCAGATACGACAGATGTAATTTTAGTAGCTATATCATAGTTATAATCAGGATATTTTATAAAAATTACCTTCATCTCATCAATCTTACTTACTGCAAAACTTGAGATTTCAGATTCGTTATTTTTCTCTTTTATAGCATTAAGACCTGCTACAAAAACACTTAAAACCGAAACTATTATCAATCCCATAATACCTATGGATATAACAGTTTCTATCAGGGTAAAACCTCTAATTTTATAAAACACAATCTGTCCTCTCTGTAATGGATATATAAAAAATTTATTAATAAACAAGATTTTATTTAAAGAATAACAGCAAAAGAAAGGAAAATTTTAATATTTAAATAAATTACAAAAATAGTAATTACATTTCCACTAAACAATATTATATCATAACTAATAACATTCTACAAGAAAATAACAAAAAAATTATCAGACCGGAACTTGTATGATTTTCTTTTTTACAGTATAATATCTTTTTTAAATTTATTTTTATATAAAAAGTAAAGAAGGGACAATAAATGAAAGCTGGAATTATCGGTCTTGCCTCATCGGGGAAAACTACACTTACAGGCGCTTTTATGGGCACATCCAGAAAGAGCAAAGGGATAGGTATTGTACAGGTTCCCGATGACAGGCTTTATGAACTGGAAAAGATATATTCGCCGGAAAAGACAACACCGGCAACGGTGCAGATAGAAGATCTGCCTCCTCTGGATACACAGATAAAAGAAGAAAAAGTAAAATTCTTTGAAAAAGGAAAAACCATGGATGTGCAGATACTCTGTACAGGCGGTTATAGGTGTTTTTCCACAGAAGATATTATTAAAGAAATATCAAAACTCAGATTTGAACTCATCATACAGGATCTGGATATTGTAACGAAGAGACTCGAGAAAATCGAAATGGAAATAAAGAGAGCTCCTAAAACAAAAGCACAGAAGGAAGGAGAAATAAAACTTCTGGAAACACTCAGAAAAAGCCTGGAAGAAGAAAAATTTCCGTCCTATCAAAGTTTAAATCTCGATGAACATCAAAAAATACTGACGAACAACTACAGTTTTTTTACTCTTAAACCTTCTGTATACGTAATAAATGTATCACAGGAACAGTATATAGAAAAAAGAGAAGAAATAGAAGAAGCCATAAAAAAATATCTGGAAGAAACAGGAGAAAACGCGCCTTTCGTTGTTATTGACGCCTTTACTGAAGCAGATATTATGGACATGGAAGCAGAAGAAATAAAAGAATTTCTCAAAGAATTCGGCCTTAAAGAACCGGGGAAAGATAAAATCATAAGAGACGTATACAAACTCCTGGGACTTATAACATTTTTTACAGTAGGTGAAGATGAAGTCAGGGCATGGAATATACACAGTGGGGATAATGCGGTACAGGCGGCAGGGGCAATACACAGCGACCTTGCCAGAGGTTTTATAAGAGCAGAAGTCGTGGAATCCGACTATCTTTTAAAAGTCGGTTCCCTGAATGCAGCAAAAGCACAGGGAAAACTCCGCCTGGAAGGTAAAGATTATATAGTTAAAGACGGAGATGTTGTACATATACTGTTCAATGTTTAACAGGTTACCGGAATAAAAAACTGCCTTCAGACTTCTATCTGAAGGCAATTTTTCAAAGAAATCCTTATCAATATGTCTGTGTTTCCACAAGTGTCTTACTGCACCATTCGATAAGGGTTATGAAATAATATTCAGGACGTATAAACCTGTCTTCTTCCAGTTTATTCCAGTTAATATTTATTTCCAGTACAGCCCTGTCACGGTCATCGTAAAAGGCGGAAAGCATTTCTTTTTTGGTCAAAATGAATCTATTCAATTTCAGAAACAGAGAGGCCTGGAGGATAAAAAATACATTCTTATATGAAAATTCCAGACTATCCGGGTCATAATCTTCCGAATAAATCATCTTATGACGTGTTTCATGAAGTATGGCTGACGATGAATTTCTTATGTAATCGATAATATCTCTTTTATCAGGTCCATCTATTAAATCAAAAATATTTCCATGAAGAACTCTGCAGCCATTTATAAAATGAAACAGTTCATGACGTGGCCAGGCTTTAATTTCCCGGACGCTGGAGATAAAGCCGCATGCCTTTTTACTGAGAGGCATTTTCTTTACAATCTGTCTGTATGCAATAAGATCTTCAATATCTACCTTATCAAGAATTACATTTACATCAATATCGCTATTTTCACTGGCTTCACCGCGGACGAAACTGCCTGTATGGCCGGCAAATACAAGTCTTTCACCAAAGGTTTCCCTGATATGGTGCATCAATAAATCAAGCCATTCATTTACATTAAAGTCCATTATAATATCCTCAGAAGACATACTTTTATTTCCTTATGCTGTTACACTCTTTCTTGACAGTTTTATCTCTTCCTCAATACTCTGAGGAACCCTTTCATATTTTAAAAACTGCAGTGTAAATTCAGCTTTTCCCTGTGTAAGGGAACGAAGGTTTGTGGCATAGCCGAACACCTCCGAGAGAGGCACCTCTGCGGAAATGTTTGTGAAACCGTTTTCTACCACTGTATCTACAATAAGTCCCCTTCTCTGATTTACACTGGCAAGAACATTGGAGCGAAATTCAGAAGGAGATTCTACGGAAAGTAACATAACGGGTTCAAGAATCTTCGGGCTTGCTTTTTTATAGGCTTCACGGAATGCTCCGATGGATGCAAGTTCAAAAGCAAGTCTTGAAGAGTCTACAGGATGGAATTTCCCGTCATTTACCCTCATAGTTACTCCCACAACAGGGGATTCTATGAGAGATCCTTTAACTATACAATCATTGAAACCACTTTCACAGGACGGAATATATACCTTTGGTATTACTCCTCCCTTTGTTTCATCTACAAAATGGCATCCGCAGTTATTATTCGGCTCAATAACACCTGCAACACGGGCGAACTGGCCTCTGCCTCCTGTCTGCTTTTTATGAGTATAATCAAAGTTAATTGGTTTTGTAATAGTTTCTCTGTATGAAACCTGAGGCGGACCTACTTCAAAATCTGCATTGTATTCTCTTTTCATTCTTTCTATATAAACATCAAGATGGAGTTCACCCATACCTTTAATGACTGTTTCTCCTGTCTCTGCATCAATAAAAGCTCTAAAAGTAGGATCTTCTCTTGTAAATCTGTCCAGGGCTTTGGAGATATTATCAAAGGATTTTTTGTCTTTCGGTTTTATGGCAAGAGAAAGTATCGGTTCGGGAACAAAAGTTGATTTCATGGAATAATTTATATTGCCATGGGTAAAGGTATCGCCTAAAGAACAATCTATACCGTAAAGTGCTACAATATCACCGCATGTAGCAGAAGTAATGTCTTCCATATGATTTGCATGCATACGTAAAAGACGTCCTACTTTAAAACGTGTTTTTGTTCTTGAATTAAAGAGATTATCACCTTTTCTGACCGTTCCCTGGTAAACACGTATATAAGTCAACTGTCCGTACTGCTGTTTTTCCAATTTAAATGCAAAAGCTATGGCAGAAAGTTCGGGATCGGCTGAAATAGGCACTTCTTCCCCGTTATTATCAAGATCCATTGCAGTATTTTCCACATCAAAAGGCGCGGGGAGATAATTTACAATACCGTCTATAAGAGGCTGTATGCCTTTGTTTTTCAATGATGTGCCCAGGAAAACAGGAGTCATTTTCAGAGAAACTGTCCCTTTTCTTATGGCATCCATAAGAAGTTCTTCCGTAACAGTACCGTCAAAATATGCTTCCGTCAATGCTTCGGAAAACATACTTGCTTTATCAACAAGTTCTTCTCTGTAAGTATTTGCTTCCTCCAGAAGATGGGAGGGGATTTCTTCTTCACGTATATTTTCACCGTTATCTCCGTCAAAATAAATAGCTTTCATTTTAACGAGATCTATAACACCTTCAAATTTACTTTCCAGACCTATCGGTAACTGGACGGGAACGGCATTACGGGATAATTTCTGTCTTATCTGTTCTATGACACGTAATGGCCCGGAGCCTGTTCTGTCACATTTATTAATAAAAGCGAGAGTGGGAACTTTATATCGTTTTAATTGCCTGTCAACAGTAATGGATTGAGGCTGTACGCCACCGACGGCACAGAGAACAAGTATGGCTCCATCTAAAACATGGAGCGCATTTTCTACTTCAATGGTAAAATCTACATGACCCGGCGTATCTATAATGTTTATAGAATGTCCGTTCCAGTCTACATTTGTTGCAGCAGAAGTAATTGTTATACCTCTTTCTTTTTCCAGTTCCATAAAGTCCATGGTAGCTCCCACGCCATCTTTACCTTTTACTTCATGAATGGCATGTATTTTGTTGCAGTAGTAAAGAATACGCTCTGTAAGGGTTGTCTTACCCGAGTCTATATGAGCGCTGATACCTAAATTTCTTATTTTGGAAACATCTGAATTCATCGAACTTATACCCCTTGTTAAATGTTTAAGAGTTCCATATATTACCTGAAAAGAATAAATTTGTCAACAGTTTTTCTTACATTTTTATAAATTCGTAATGCGTAATGCGTAATGCGTAATGGGTAATGCGTGATGCATAACGGGTAATGCGTAATCTGCGATTGGGGATTGTAAAAAACAACCATCTTATTGCCGCACCAGGTATTTATCTGTTGCGATAATAAGAAATTTAATATTTAAATATTGCCTCTTCTGAGACTTTACGATATAATCTGTAAGCATGAAAATCCCTGCAGATCCGGGTGCAAAGAGTGCGTAATAATGAGTAAAATAAAACACATATACGGTCTTATAATTTTCAGTGTGTTATCCTCTATCTTTATCATAAATATTCTTTCAATTATTTTTCCCGTCACAGGAAAAATAGGAACATGTTTATGGTTTTTTTCTTATATATTCTTTATTATTCTGGCTTTAACAGGCCTCTATAATTCCATAAAAGAAGCACTGACAGAAAAGCTTTTTATTACTCTCTTAGTTGTAATTATCTGGTTATTTATCATCGGCTCTAACATAAACAGAATAAAAAATGTAAGTGCCGAAGCCACACAGCAGATAAGTCAGGTGGTTTCTTTATTTCATTACTCCAGGACTATGGGCTTTAATGAACAATGTTTTATCGGTTATCCTGCAAGACAGTTTTTTATACCTTCCTTACCTGCATTAATAATGGGAAGAAGGGTATTATCACTTAATCTGGGAGGAAGTCTCTATGTTATAACAGGTCTTTTAATTTTTTCACGGGCTATATCAATAAATTTTGAAGACAGAAGATACGGTGATCTGGCAGGAGGAATCATTTTAAGCTTAATATTTCATATACATTACGTCAATTATCAAATCTTCTGGTTTGAACAGAGTGTCTTCCCTTTCGGATTTACGTTGCTAATATGCGGTTTATATCTATATTATATAAAAGAACCATCCCTGGCAAACCTGTCATTAACAGGACTGGCTATTCTGTATCTGATTTATTCATACACACCGTCTCTTTCCATGGTATGTCTGAGTATAACAGTCATGATATATTATTATATAAAAAATTTCAAATACTCGGATAAAAAGCGAAATATTATCATAGCTATGATAATTATCTTTTCTATAATAAGCTTTTGCCTGTCTCTTCAATTCAGAAGTGATGTAAAATTGATAAATAATAATAACAGTAATGAAATAAGAAGTAAGATAAACGAACTTTTTTTAATTGAAACAAAACTCATAGTAAGTCCTGTTTCAACATTTATATTTTGTTTTATCTTACTATTTTCCATATTTATTATGATGCGGTATACCCTGTTTTTTCTTGCAATGTGGGCAATAGGTACATTTATCTTATCTGCCATTTCAAAGGGTTTTGCCGTCCCTCCCCCGTGTTTTGCAATACACAGAGCAATTATTATTTATCCCGTCCTGTTTATTATGTTTATAAATATAATAAAATCAATACATATTGATTTTAAAGGAAAATACTATGGAGGAATTATAATACTCCTGTTATTATTAGTAACAGGTATAATGTATCAGCAATCTTATATAAAAACAAAAAATGGTACAACAGGTCGAATACATCAATTTTTACTGGTAAAATGGCTGCAAAAAGAAATATCTGAAAAAGATATTACAAAAAACACTATGTTTCATTTTGACGAAGCCTTTAAAGGAGAGCCATATATAAGTATCTATGATATGATGGTATATTTTACGCCGAGATTTCGTACTAACTTTCCGGACAGTAAAACTGATTTAGCAAATTACATCATTCGCTCGGAAAGTAATTTTTTACTTGTACCACCTGATAAGGTAAAAGCTCAATGCTACATAAATATAAAAAATCGATTAAAATATATAAACACTTTCTGCGGGGTACAGACTATGAGCTTATATAAAATCGAGTAATGGCGCACTGCAGTGCGCCATTACTATATAAGCTACATTTCTATAATATTTCTCTTATAAATCAAATAAAGTTTTCTGAGTTCTGCAATTTTCTCTGCCATTTCCAGTTGAAGTTCTGATACTCTGTCGTAATTTTTATCGGAAAGAGCTTCTTTTATCCTCGCAAAAAGAGATTTATCTCTGAGGGAACTTTTTACCAGATAATGTCTCAATCCGTTTATTTCTGTCCAGAGTTCCTCATCATAATCATTAAAACCTTCTTTACCATGGAGTTTAACACATTTTCTGACTTCTTCAATATTTTCTATGACTATACGTTCCCCGAGTTCTAAAGACCACTGAAGACTTACGGCTTTGACATAAGAATCCAGTAAGGCACTGTCAAAAACATCTCCTCTTGATAACACTTCTCTTTTGGAAGGATATTTAGAGAGATTGCAGAGATTTTCCCATACTGTAGCCGGGGGACAGCCGAAGAGTTTTTCTCTTTCTTCCCTGGTGTAATGTTCGAATACATCTTCTTCACTTCTGTATTCTCTGTCTTTTTCAAGATAAGGACTTTTTTTACCGGCTTTCTTGCAGAATTCCTTAAAAAGTTCTTCTGAAGTCTTTTTTGAAGTAACTGCATATTTTATACCGTCAAGCATAGCCTGATACATGGCTGCCAGAGCAAGAAAGGTATTTGTATGAGGATTGGGGGCTCTCACTTCAAATCTTACAGAAAGAGGTTTATTCATATCCCTTACAAGTCCTGCAAGGACTGTTCTGTTTCTTGAAGGAACCTCCACATTATGTCCCAGAGAAGCAACAATACAGACAGGAGCTTCAAACCCGGGTTTCAATCTGTTAAAAGCATCATTGCTGGAAGTAACAAAAGGATTTACTGCTTCGTAATTTTTCAGCAGACCCATAAGAGCTCCCCATCCGACAGGACTTAAAAAATCTTTTTTCATATCAGACGGAGCAAAGAGATTAACCATTCTTCCGTCTTTCAGTCTTGCCATTACGCTCAGATGGGTGTGTTCACCGCTTCCTGCAACGCCTTCCATAGGTTTTGCCATAAAGGTAACCTCAAGGCCCTGTCTCCTGAAGGTTTCTTTTATCAAAATCCTTGCAAGGAGTTCATTATCTGCTGCCTGGGCGGCATTATTATATTTCCAGTCAATTTCTAACTGTTCCATGATATGACTTAATTTACCTTCTTCACTTATCTTTGCCGTAACTCCCCCTACTTCTTTATGTCCCATTTCCGGCTCAAGATCGTATTTTTCAAGTAACATGAGAGATTTTTCAAGAGCCGTTCTTACATTACTTTTTGTTCTTTTCCAGTACTGTTCCTGAAGTACCTGAGATACGGATAATTCTTCAAATTCTGCCTGTTCATTCGGAGTTTTAACCCAGAATTCAAGTTCCGTAGCAGCAAGTGGTATTATTTCAGCTATATCATCAGGTGATATATCTCCCACATTACAGGTTTTGATAAGATTTTCTATTTCATTTTTAAAATAATCGATAGCTCTCCTCAGGATGGAACGGGAGTCCACTTTTTTACCATTATGTATAAGGAAGGACGGTATTCTCAGTGTTCCCACTGGTCTCTCAGAGGAAATATCTCTGTGTTCATAATTATAATCTACATACCAGTTAACACCGGTATCTGCTATCATATCGACTCTTGCATCATTCAATGAAGCTATGCCGGGAATTACCACACTTGAACCGTCTGTCTGAATACCTGACGATAAAAATTCCTCTATATTCTCAAGAAAAGTACTTACAGGAATCTTTTCATCCGTATCATTTCCTCTCAGATCAATACCTGCAAAAGACACAAATTTTATTTCAGGGTTTTTACTTAAAAGAGATTTTAATTGCTGAACGTTCTGCATTTCTCCGGGAATTATATAGACAGGCTCTGATTCGTAATAACTATAAACGGTATCATTCATATTTACTCCTCCAAAATTCGTAACGCGTAACGCGTATGGGATGTACTATTATCCTTTAAATTAGATAATAGAATAAAGTGGATTATATCATAAATTAATTTCAATGGCAAAGAGTTGAAAGTTGAGGGTTGAAAGTTGAGGGTTGAAAGTTGAGAGTTGAGAGTTGAGAGTTGAAAGTTGAGGGCTAATGGCTGAGGGTTGATGGCTGAGGGTTAAAAGTTAATTTCATACTGAACCATAACTTATCATAACTGTTCACTGGTCACTGGTCACTGATCACTGGTCACTGGTCACTGTTCAGAGGCTTAACTTCGGCATTTCTATAGAAATTCTGTCATCGATTTTATCATTCCAGACATCACCGGCCTGGAAATATTCAAAAAATGCCTGTTGGAAAGGACCTATAACCTTCTTGTTCTCTGCTGTAGCAAAACTCTTTTTTGATATGATGGAATCATTTATGGCTATTGTATATGTTTCTTCAGGATTGATTTCTTTTCCTTCTATTGTAAGGGAAGTAACTCTGTCTCCGCTCGGCCTTGTGGGATCACATTTGCATTTCAATGCTCCTCCCGGTATGCCGACACCTTTTGCTC
>DAIOEN010000203.1:0-7645 GCA_036746235.1 Vulcanimicrobiota bacterium
TTGTCTCTACTTGCATCTATGTCTTTACCGGCTTCTTTAATTTTGTCTCTACTTGCATCTATGTCTTTACCGGCTTCTTTAATTTTGTCTCTACTTGTATCTATGTCTTTACCGGCCTGTTTATCAGGGGACTGACCTGATGAGAGATCTTTTCCCTGAGCGGGAAGCCTTTCTGTTTCTACTGCACTGATTGCAATAGTAGGAGGTTGAGTCGATATGGGACATTGAGGAGCAGGCGACATTTGTTTGGATTTTCTCAGTTTTTCATCATAAAGAGATTTTAAATCTCTTTTTAAATCACTGACTTTCTGATATCTTCTTATAGCTTCAAACTGGGTAGCTCTCTGTATCATTCTTTCAAGTTCAATAGATACATCTTTATTCATTGTTCTTACCAGTGGAATTTTGAAAGGATTATCTGCTTCGGCAGGATCTCTTTTTGTAAGTAATTGATGTAATGTCACTCCAAGAGAATAAATATCAGATCTCTCATCAGTCTGGCCTTCTCCAAACTGTTCGGGAGGTGCATAGCCCAGTGAGCCCATCTGAATTGTATCTTTCTTCTTACCTGGTTGGAAAAACCTGGCAATTCCAAAATCGATTAACTTTATATTGCCGTCAGGAGTAACGATAATATTAGATGGTTTTAAATCTCTATATATAATGGGGTGAGGCTTTTGAATATGGAGGAAATACAGAGCTGTAGCCATCTGAGTTCCCCACTTTAAAACAAGTTCTTCAGAAAAAGGATTGGCACTTCTATCAAGTAATTTTCCAAGATCCTCTCCTTCAATAAATTCCATTACCAGATAATAATTTCCATTTTCTTTAAAATATTCTTTTACTGCCGGTAAATTAAGGTGATTTAATCTGGATAGAATTTCCGCTTCCATTTCAAAATGTTTTGTAGCTTTTTCCTGCATTTCTATCTGTATCTGAGTTAGTCTCATTTCCTTTAATGCCCATTTCTTATCACTTTCTCTGACTTCAGAACACAGGTATATAGATCCCATGCCACCATTACCAATGATTTTTATAACCTTGTATTCTCCCTTTATTATATCTCCTGCCGATAGCATAATTGTTCACCTCACCCTGCCAGGCTGGCATGTAATAACCCTTTTACTATTACAAAGTCTTCCGTAAAAAAATCTGCACCTTCATCAACGGTTACTTTAATATCCAGAAGGCTTTCTATTAAAAAATTACATTTGTTCAATATTCGCTTAATTTTACCACCTATAATAATAACACAATCATCCGGTTCAAGTAAATCAAAGAAAAAATCTCTGTATTCCGTCTTTGTTATTTCTCCATGTTTCACATAGAGATCAACAATACAATGGGTTTCTTCTATAAATAAATCATCTGTTTCACACCTTAATTGTAAACCTTCTATTTTAAGGGTGACTTCTCCTTCCTGCAACTTATTATATTCTTCTACTTTTTCTACTCTGGCAAAATAAGACATTTTTCAATTGTGACGCGTGACACGTGATGCGTGACGCGAAATAATATAAAGTATATTCATAATGGTATGTATTTACCTCCCTGGATTTTTACAACTATCCAGTTTCCGGACTCTCTATGTCCCGCAAAATTTATTTCTCCTGTTAATCCTCTGAAAATTTTACCTTTGCTCCCTATATTGGAAAGATTTTTTTGAAGACCATTTCTTTCTATAGAATTATCTAAGGCACAGGATATTAATTTTATACTATCATATGCCTGGGCTGCTATGGGATTAGGAGTACCTCCGCCAAAAAGTTTTCTAAAATCCTTTACAAATGTATCATTAGACGAAATATCGGGATGAAAAAATGTTGTACAGATAAATCCGTCAACATATTCTTTTCCCTGATTTAACATTTTTTGCGTATAGAGAGCATCTCCACCCATTATATACCCCTTAAATCCTTTTTCTCTGAGTTGTTTTATAATAGACAGAGCCTGAACATCATAACCTGCTATAAAAACTAAATCAGGAGATTTATTTATTATATTTAATACCTGTGAAGTAAAGTCACTATCATTAAAACTATAGTTTTCCTGGCAAAGAATATTTAGATTATTTAAAGAGTATTTTTTTACAAAAGATGATAAACTGCTTGAATAAGGATCATATAAATTACATATAATAGCAATTTTTTTTACTTTTAACTTATTCCTTGCAACATCTACAAGGGTTCTCGCCTGTGACATATCACTTCCGCATGTCCTGAAAATATAAGGGCCGATATTTGAAATAACCGGGTTTGTAGAGATAGGAGATATATTCGGAAGTTTACCTTCATTATAAATTTTACCTGCTGCAAGTGTGCAGGAACTTCTTCCATGACCTATTACTATGGAAATTTTATTGTCTTCTACGAAACTATGAGCTACTTCCTTTGCTTTATCAGGATTGGAATTATCATCTTTTATTACTATAACGAATTTTATATTTCCTTTAGCGGAATTTATTTCTCTGATTGCCATTGCTATGCCCTGCATTACAGCCTGACCGACCTGGCTGTCGTCACCGGTGGTAGATATTCCAACTCCTATATATAATTTCTCATTTTCTCCCATTAAAATATAACTGTTTGAAAGATATATACTGGCTTCGCCGTCTCCCGGGTAATTTAACATATGTCTTTTAAAGAGAGAAATAGCTCTGGAATAATCTCTCAAATTATAATAATAAAGTGCTCTCTTTTTTAAACCTTCCGGTTCAATAGGTAATAATTCGCCCTGAACAGGAATTTTATTATCATCTGCTACCGGGACAGGCATTATGCCGATTAAACGAACTGCATTTATTATAATAACCAGCAGAATGCTGAATAAAAACAGTAAAAGGAAAGAAGGTTTAAAAAAAAATCCATCTTCAGAATTTTTCATTACAGATTCATTCCTGGAAGAATTTATATGGGCATCGTGAGAGGATAAGTTCTCGTTTTTCGTTGTAGCCGGATGGTCATAGCCGTTAACAGGTAATTCATCTCCGGTAAAACTCTCTTCCATAGATTTTTCTATTAACTGACAGGAAAGATCTTTATTTATTATTTCCGGCATTGTCCCGGCTTCTGTAATCAGAATGGAATTACCTTTAAACATATTCTTACCCGGAGACAGTGCGTTTAAAATATCTTCCCGACATGTGTAGCTTTCAGGTTCTGAAATATCTTTACCTGATGACAGAAGATAGTAAAACATTGTACCTGTTAACATAACGTCATTGTCAAAATTTTTTTTATAAATAGTTTCTAGAAACTTTGTGGTGTATATTTTATTGGCAGTATTTTCTTCAGATATAGAATAATCTAAAAATTTTACCATTCCCATAGAATCAATAAAGATATTTTCAGGTTTGAATTCAATAGAAATACTAAAAATAGGATTCTTCTGGAAATAAATAGAAGTCTGAACCATTTGAAAAATAAATTCTTTTACAGATTTTTCATTCAAAAAATACCCTGATGAAATATCAACCATATAGGCCAGGCTTTTACCATGGATATACTCAAATACAAAATAATAGTTTTCATTATGTACAAAAAAATCTACAAGAGACGGTAAAGAGATATAATCTATCTGAGCCATAATCCCTGCTTTAACCTGAAAATCTTTGTAAAATTGAGCTTTTTGATCTTCTTTTAAAGATTGCGGAAAAAATTCCTTTATAATCCACAGTTTACCCGGTAAATTAAGATCAACTGCCGTATAAACGGCTTTCTTTACCCCTACTTTTATTATTTCCAGAATCTTATATCGGTTATTTAATATCTGGCCTTTCTCCAGCAATCTCTATTAACTCCTTTACATAGATATAACACCTACTGGCTGAAACATATGATTTTTAATATTTACAAGAAGCATATCTTTCTGAACAGAGCCTGTTTTATCAAAGGCAGTAACACCTGTAACTCCTATAAAAGGAGGATTTTTTCCTCCAAGAGAGGATAAGTAATTTTTTATATCTTCCCTTTTCCTGCCACCTTCTGAAATAGCTTTAGCCATTAAGAGTGTGGCGTCATAGGAAAGAGCATTTAAAGGATTGGGGGCAGTACCACCGAAATTATCCGTAAAAAATTTAATAAACTTTTGAGCATTTATATCATTTGTTCCTGCATTAAAAAGAGTGGCAAATATTATTCCCTGTAAAGTCTCTTCTCCCGGATCTATAAAAAATACCTGAGAACCTGCAATGAGGCGCTGAACAGAAATATTGTTTTCCTGTAATATATTACATATCAATTTTATATTTTCTATATCTCCTGCTATAACTATGAGATCAGGATTTAAATTACTTATTTCTAAAGCAATATCAGTGTTTTTATGATTAAAAGAAATAGTTTTTACTATATCTCCTCCCAGGTCAAAGGTTTCGCTTTTATATAAATTAATAAAGTCATAGTCAGTATCATCATAAATTAAAATTATTCGTTTGTACCCCATGTCAATTATTGAATATTTTGCAAGCATTTTTGCCTGCAAGGGCTCTGAATTTGATATACAGTAGCCACCACAGGTGTAATTATTTTTTAATGAGAAAGGTATTATCTGCGGTATTTCCATTTCATTATAAACAGTTCCAACTTTACTATTATCCTGCATAGAACCAATGACACCAAGAATAGAATTATTTGCAATTTCAGTAGCTATATCATGTGCTCTGGAACTCTCACCTTTATCATCCTGTAAAATAATACGCATAGAATAACCCGGTATTTTTTGTTCCGAATTTATGATCTTCTGAGCCAGGGCTACTCCCTGTAACATTGACGTACCAAAATCAGGATAAGCTCCGCTTAAAGAGCCGGCTACAGCTATATCTATGGCCTTATTGTTTTTAATATTTAAATAACTGTTTTCTTTATAAATCATCGCTTCACCATCATAAGGTTTTGTCGAGAGATATTCTGCAAGGTAATTAAAGGCAATATCATATTTTCCGGTGTTATAACTGTTAATTCCTTCTGTTTTCAAGTTATACTCACTGTCGATTTTTTTATTTTTTTTGAATAAATCTGTAATAAAGGACACAAAATAGATAACTACAAATAAACCAATAATGGCTGCCATTACTCCTATTATCCTGATGTATCTATTCGAATTATTTTGATTTTTTATTAATAAAGAAAGAGGAGGGGCACTTTTTGCATATTCTTCAGCTTCTTTCAGGCACATATTCATTGCTTCTTTAAGTTCCGTTACATTTCTATGTCTAACGGAAGGATTATATTCAGTGGCTTTAGATATAAAAGAGGAAGTTTTAGCTGTAACAGAAGGATTAATTTTCTGTACAGAACAAAATTTAAAGGGACTTATTGCCGGGTCTCTACCGGTTAAAATTTGATGTAACAGTACACCCATGGAATAAATATCAGAAGACAGAGTATTTTCTGATATTCCACTGTATTCTTCAGGAGATATATAGCCATTGAACTCTTTCGTATTACAGTCAAGTAAAATTTTATCAAATCTAAAATTAATAAATCTGGGATTATTTCTTTTATCCAGAATGATATGGGAAGGAGCAAGAGAAATCATAATAAAGTCCTCGGATGTATGCCGGCTGTGGATACAGGAAAGTAATTCAATTATTTTTTTCCCTATATTCAGAATATCTATTTCATTTAAAGGCAATTTCTTTTCTTTAATAAAATTATCCAGTGATCTCCCTTCTATATATTCCATCACGATATAATATTTATTATTATCCTGAAAAGCATCCAGTAATCTGGCCAAAAAAGGATGCTCTCTTTGTTTTATTGATATTATGTAAGAATTAAATTGTTTACTTCTTTCTTCATCTTCATATTTATCAGAAGATGAACTTAAAAATTCTCTAAGAATATGGCTGGTACCATTTTTATCTGATACGATACAGGTTGTAGAACAGGTCTCACTCTTTAAAATTTCTATAATCTTATATTTTCCTCTGATTATCATATCTGGCTTTAATTGACCCATTGTTACCACCAATCTTATAGTTATCTGCAAATCGTCTCAAAAATAACAGGTAAGTCTAAAAAGTTAATCTATTGACGAGAATAAATTTGCCGTCTTTAACTGTAATTAAAAATAAATCTCTACAGGAATTACCATGTAAATCAAAAAATGTTTTACCTGTAATTCCTTCGAAAGCTTTCTCTTTACTGTTCAGAGAAAGTAAATAATCTCTTATTGATTTGCTGTTAGCCCCGGATATATTATTAAGTGCTCTGGTTAAAATCATAAGAGAATCATAGGATAGAGCTGTTCTTGCAGAAGGAGTTACTCTAAATCTATCAGAGAATTCTTTTGAAAATTCACGGGTTTTATTATTATAATCAGGATGGAAATAATTGGTAAATAAAATACCTTCAACAGATTTGCCTCCTATATCTATGAGTTCCTGAGTATAAAGAGCATCTCCTCCTACTAACTGGATATTGGAGCCAAGTTCTCTGAGTGCCAGAGAGCATCTGGCTCCTTCTTTATGATAACCGGAAAAAAATAATACATCCGGGTAAGATTTAATTACTTCTGAAAGTTCCTTCTTAAAGTCTATCTTATCTGAGCTGAAAATTTTATCTACCGTTATTGTTGCACCGAGTTGAGTGGCTTTATCTTTAAATTCTCTGGCAAGACCGGCACTGTAAGCCTGGGTTTCATCATACATAATTGCTATTCTTGAAAAACCTGCCTGCTCAATACAGAATTTTCCGAGAGCCCCTGCTTCCAGTTCAGAAGTTCCACTTAATCGAAATATATATGGCCCGAGTTCATCAACACCGGGACAGCTTGCAGTAGGAGCAATACATACTAATTCATGATTGTTAAAAACAGGAGAAACTGATTTTATCTGATCACTGTTTAAAGGCCCTATAACTGCAGATATATTATTACTATCTTTACATATCATGGTTCCTGCATTAATAGCTCCCGATATGGTAGACATGTCATCTTCCACTCTTAACAGAACACCTTTACCTGGGAGATCTTCTCTTTCATTTATTTTTATCTGTGCAAGAGCTACTCCTCTAAGGAGTTCTTCTCCTTTTTTCTGGCTATATCCTGACATAGGTGCCACAACAGCTATAGTATAAAAAGGCTTTCCGTTGATATAAAGATAAGAGTTTTGAAGTAATATGGACACAAAACCATCTTCAGGATTTGCACTGAGTGCTTTAGTAAGATTCTCTATAGCTTCTACATAATGTTTATTATTATAATTTTCTATACCTTTTAACTTATAAGAATTTCCTCCTCCGGGATTTTGATTACCATCAGGAACAGAGGGAAATATTTTAAAAAATCTTATTCCCAGCACGATAGATATGGACAATATAATAATACCAAGACAAACAAGGATGAATATAGCTATTCTGGAAAAATCTATGGAACGTATTTTATCAATAAAAGATATGTCACCCTTTTCCCTGACTATAGTCTTCATTTGTGATTTAACTTTATCGATATTTTTAGAAATACTGTCACTATCGTCATATAAATCGTCTTTAAAAACATTATCTTTCCGGATTTTTCTGAGAGCATCCAGCCTGCTTGAAGGTTCTACTGGATCGTCATATAAATCGTCTTTAAAAACATTATCTTTCTGGCTTTTTCTGAGAGCATCCAGCCTGCTTGAAGGTTCTACTGGATCGTCATATAAATC
>DAIOEN010000203.1:7745-12806 GCA_036746235.1 Vulcanimicrobiota bacterium
GTCTTTAAAAACATTATCTTTCTGGCTTTTTCTGAGAGCATCCAGTTTGCTCCCTATGTTGTAATCACCGCCATCTTCTATCAGTGGTTGTTCCTTACCCTGTTTAACTTTTATCACTCCATCTTTCTTATTAACCTTTGGTATTCGAAATAGTTCTTTTTTTAAGTGTGTAACGGAAGGGTATCTTTCTGCCGGTTTATCTTTAATGGCTTTTTTAATTAGATTATCCAGTTGAGTTGATACATCAGGATTTTTAATTCTTATAGATGAAAAATTTACAGATTCTTTAGGATCTACACCTGTTAAAAATTGATATAATATTATACCAAGAGAATATACATCGCTCCGATTATCTACTTTTGCCTGCAGTAATTCAGGTGCACAGTAACCTTCTCCTTCATCAAGTAAAAACTGTATTTTACCTGACTGGGCCAGTAATGTAGAGAAGCCATATTCTATAAGCAAAATACCTGAAGGGTGAATATAAATATGGGATGGATTCAAATTTAATAATAATATCGGATTGGGTCTCAAATTATGTAAATATTCTATAACTTCTGCCAGTTGTGTTCCAATAGAGATTACCTGAGCTTCAGAGGTTTTGTTTAAATTTTTAAAGAATTGATTCAGAGTCTGGCCGGAAGTATATTCCATTACAAAATAATTTTTTTTATCTTCCGTAAAATAGTCTATTATTTTGGCAAGTCTCGGATGTTCAAGTCTTGAAAAATACTGAGATTTCTCCTGAAAATGCTTTGACAGAATAGCAGATGCGAGTGGATCATCTGGAAAAGATTGTATTTCTCTGATAAACCATGATTTATCAGAAAAATGCAAATCTCTGGCTATGTACAGATTAAATGTTACAGTTGACTCTATAAGTCCTTGAAGTTGATAACGGGATTGTAATATCTTACCTGAAGGCAACAATACAACTTCCTCCAGTCATTATTGCGGAAGAAAATTATTAAGATTAAAAATTTTATATAATACAGAAGTTTTGACCTCATAATATTTAATTTACAGGTTCAAATCTTAATAATACCAGTTCTTCTCCAGATTCATCATCATTATACTTCAGACTGTTGCTCAATGTATATCCGACTTTTTCCTCTATATCTGTGTCATTTATCCAGATGTTACTTTCTTTATAGAAAAGAGTAATTTCCATGGCAATATCTGATAATTTTCTTTCTTCTAAATTTTTCACAACAGCTTTTATTAAATTGTATCTATAGTTTTCATAATCAGGTAAAATAACCAGATCGTCTATAAATACAACTATATCATCTATTACAAACTGAGAATCTGCAAACCATGCCATAATATAACCTAAAAGTTCATTTTGTTTATCTAAAAGTGCATAACTTAAATTGCAGTTATTTGCTTCAATATCTTTTAAATTTTTTCTGATTTCATCCAACCCAAGTTTTGTAATTGAAATCCTGTCTTCAAGATGAGCAACTTTTTCACACAATACAGGAGAAAGTTTTATCAGTTTCATTATTCCTACCTCTCTTTGAGCACAATTGTCAGTTTAGATTATATCATCTGAACTTTTTTTTTGCAAATAACATATACTTTCTACATGAGGGGTGTGAGGGAACATATCTACAGGTTGAACCAGTTTAACTTCATATTCTAATTCTCTTAATATTAACAGATCTCTTGCCAGGGTCGCAGGGTTACAGGATATATAAATTATATGTTTTATGTCAAGTTTTCTAATAATCTTTAAAATATCCCCTTCACACCCTTTTCTCGGTGGATCCAGAATAATTAATTCAATCTTTTTATCACACCCGATATTATAAAGTAAATCCTCTACCTGACCGGCAATAAAGTCTATATTGGTCATATTATTTAATTCCATATTTTTTTTTGCCATACTTACTGCTTCTGTATTTTCTTCTATACCAAAAACGTATCCACCATACCTGCTTAAAAAAAGACTGAAGGTACCTATCCCGCAGTATGCATCTATAGCCTGTTTTATATTTAACGGTGAAATTATACTCGAAATGACGTCATACATTTTTTCTATCTGACATGTATTAACCTGAAAGAAAGATGATGAAGAGATCATGAATTTAATATTTTTAATTTCTTCGACTATATAATTTCTGCCGGATAAAAGAAAATTTTCTTCTCCCATGACTACATTGGATCTGGAAGGATTAAAATTTTGAACTACTCCGGCAAGGCAGGTAATTTGTTTTAAATTCTCTAAAAATTTTTCTCTGTCAGGTATTGCTTTTTCATTACAGACAAGTGTACACAGAGTCTCTTTATTAGAAAAACTGGTCTTACATATAATATATCTGAGCAGACCTGAACATCTGCGTTCATTATAAATAGTCCATCTTGACAATAAAGGTACAATGCGTTCAACAACTTTATTGCTGAGGTCATGCTGTATAGGGCAAGATTTGATATGAACCAGATCATGACTATCCCTGCGAAAGAAGCCCGGTGTAGCATTTCCTTTTTGATTTTTTATTACAAGTTGGACTTTATTACGATAATTCCATATATTATCACTCGGAATAATTTCTTTAACCACTTCAGTCTGTATCCTGCCTATTTTCTTCAAATTTTCTTTAAGTAAATTCTCCTTTAAATATAATTGATAGTTATAATCTATATGCTGAAATGTGCATCCTCCACAGGAACCAAAGTATTCACATGGTGGCTCAACTCTATGAGATGAAGGTTTAATTATGTCAATTATCCTGGCGGTAGAATAATTTTTTTTAATAATTTCTATTTTTATTTCTACTTGATCACCGGGAACCCCGCAGGGAACAAATACAACCAGGTTATTTATTCTTCCTACCCCTTCACCTCTGGAATTTATAGAATTTATTGTAATAATATGTTTTGAATTGCTTATAAATGTATTAATCATATATTATTTTCCACACAGTTTCTGCAATGCTTTCTGAGGATCCGGATCATTTCTGTCAAGATTTATTGCCTTCTGGTAAGCTTCTATAGCTTTCTGTTTTTCACCTTTCTTTTCATATATTTCACCTGAAATAATAAGGGCTGACGTATCATTCAGATCAAGGGCCAGAGACTTTTCTACCATTTCCCTGGCCTGATCCAGTTTACCATCCATAATAAACATTAAAGCACTGGCTTTAAAAGCAAAAGATGAATCCTTGTAGAGTTCTACAGTTTTCTGAAGAGTTTTTCGTGCATAATCTTTATCCCCTGTTTTTACATATAACCATCCCAGTGTAAAAGCAATCATCTGGTCCTGCGGCTTTTGCCTGTAAGCTCTTTCCGCCATTTGTACCGCTTCTTTAGTTCTGCCGTTATAATAGTATGCAACAGCAAGATTTATTTCAGCTCCTGTATGAATGGGATTTATTGCCAGAACTTTATCCCACATCTTCATGGCTTCGTTTAATTCTCCCCTGTCATAATAAATTATAGCTTTTGTATAATATGGATCTACATATTTTTGATTTATTCTTATGGCTTTATCGAAATAATCCAGAGCCCTCTGTGCTTCACCTTTATAGTAATACGATACGCCTATATAGTAATGTGGTTCTGCATAATCAGGTAAAAGTTCTGCCACCCTCTGATAATTTTGTATAGCCATATCAAACTTTCCCAGTTGAAGGTAGGCCTGTCCCGTATAAAAAATAGCATCTGTATTATTCATATCCAGAGCAATTGCTTTCTGAAATTCAACAATTGCCTCTTCAGCTTTACCTGATGCCAGTAACATCTTTCCGTTTTTAATGTGACTTTCTGCTTCAATGTTTATTGCAAATACACAGGAAGGGAGGAGGAAAAATAAAAGCAGAAAAATTTTAATAAATAATTTCATAAAATACACCTCCGAAGTTAAAATTACTCAAGCAAGGTAATTTATTGACTTTTTAAATAAAATAGATTAAATTATTATATTATAATTATAATATAAAATAAAAGGTTTTTAAAGTTTAAATTTCATTATAAAACAATCTTTTATAAATTTGGGAGGAAAATAATGTCTAAGAAAAAAAAGAAAAAAAAGAGAAAATCCCAGGAACTAGAAGAGAGAACAATTTTAAATATAATAGATGGTAATGAAGAAAAAGATAATAAGGATATAGATGATAAAGAAAATAAAGTCAGAGAATTAGCAGAAAAAGTAGAGGCGCTTCAGGCAACAATTCAAAAATTAGTTCCTCCTGCTAAAACTACTCCTGACGTTGAATATAAGCCCTGTCCCGGATGTAATTCTTTAAATAGATTAAATGCCAAATTTTGTAAAACATGCGGTTTTAACCTTCGCAGTAATGTGTCTGTGCCTCAAGTAGCAGATAAACAAATACCGGTTCCACCTTCTTCTATTACAATCAAAATAGACGATAGTAAGGAAAAAACTGCCTCTCAATCAACAGATAAAGAAATACCGATTCCAGACGCTTCTATTCCAGGCAAAATAGACGATAGTAAGGAAAAAACTGCCTCTCAATCAACAGATAAAGAAATACCGATTCCAGACGCTTCTATTCCAGGCAAAATAGACGATAGTAAGGAAAAAGACGTAAGTAAAATGTTTCCATGTCCCAAATGTACATGTAATAATAGAGAGAACGCTAAATTTTGCAAAACATGCGGAGAAAATCTCAAGGATATAATAATTTGTAATAAATGTAATACAAGAAATAGAAGTAATGCAAAATTCTGTAAGGTTTGCGGAGAAAAATTCTTAAAAAATGTTGTTAGCGAACAGACAATAATAACGGAAAAATCATCAAATGTCTCAGAAACAATATTACCTGTAATTATGAAAATAAAAAAAGAGCCAGAAGAAATAAATATTATAACAGAATATCAAGAAGCAAAAAATAAAGAAATGCTTTTACCGGAAATACCCATGCCTAAAATTGCTCCTGGAGATTTAGAAGAAATTATAGAAATAGAAGATAAAAATGCAATAATTAATTATAATGACATTGAAGACCTGGAAGACATTGAAGACATGGAAGACGTTGAAGACCTGGAAGACGTTGAAGACCTGGAAGACGTTGAAGACCTGGAAGACGTTGAAGACCT
>DAIOEN010000203.1:12906-13187 GCA_036746235.1 Vulcanimicrobiota bacterium
GGAAGACGTTAAAGACCTGGAAGACGTTAAAGACCTGGAAGACATTGAAGACTTGGAAGACGTTGAAATTAAAGAAAAAAGTAAGAAAAAAATAGAAGAAAAAAGTAAACAAGTAGAAGAAATAGTAGAAATAGAGAATGAAGAGGAAATCGAAGAGAATAAAGTAATAGAAAAGAGTGAAGAAAAAATAGAAGAAGAAGTAGAAGAAGAAGTAGAAGAAGAAGTAGAAGAAGAAGTAGAAGAAGAGGTTGAAGAAGAAGTAGAAGAAGAGGTTGAAGAAG
>DAIOEN010000204.1:0-13022 GCA_036746235.1 Vulcanimicrobiota bacterium
ACGCGTAACGCGTAACGGGTGGAACCAATCCATTCTCCCTTAAAAATTATTTTCCTGAAGAAATAATCCTCTCCGTATCCAGATAATCCCTCATACTTATAATCTTATTACCGGAAATCTCCATAATCGTAACACCCTGGTTTTCATAATCAATTTTTTTACGGGTCTTACCTTTATTTTCCCATTGAACTGCAATGAATTTTTCAGTGCCTATAATATTTATTATCGTAAAAGTTATATCAGGAACTGCTATGGCCATTTTTCTGAAAAACCTTTTCAATTCTTTAAGTCCTTTATAGGTTCCTCCGAGAGGTGAAGATCCGGGAAATATAAAAAAAGAATCTTCGGTAAAATATTCCAGCAATTCATCCCATTTCTTTTCATTTATGAGATTAAATATTTCTGCTGCAAAATCTTTCATAATTCTATCTCCATATCGTCTTTTGCCGCAACAGTTCCGGGGAAAATCTCCCCTGCCACAGAAGCAGCATATTCTCTGTCTTTATATGTTTCATACAACATAGGGTTCATATGTACAAGAAACAGTTTCTTTACTCCTCCTTCTTTTGCAATCGTGGCGGCAGTCTCAGGATTAAGATGAGGCCATGCTTCATTATACTGTCCCGGCTTATGAGAACATTCTGCCATGAGAATATCAGAGTTTTTAGAAAGAGTCAGGGCATTTTCACAGTATCCCGTATCAGGACAGTAGGTAATAATCCTGTCTTCTATTTCAACTCTGTAGCCAAGAGTCAAATCGGCATGCAACATAGG
Source organism: Vulcanimicrobiota bacterium (assembly GCA_036746235.1). Lineage (GTDB taxonomy): Bacteria > Vulcanimicrobiota > SpSt-956 > SpSt-956 > JAKJGF01 > CALARM01. Next base: position 775 of record DAIOEN010000204.1, read on the forward strand.
AAGAGTTTTTATATTGAATGGAACCTCTGAAGATTCTTCAGGAAGTTCATGGAGTTCTACCTTATAGGGAAGATTCCTCAGAGGTACAGAAAAAGGTTTTTCGGCTAAAATGGAAAAACACTTTTTTGTACCTTCAGGGCCGAAGATCTTTAAAGTTCTGAAACCTGAAAATTTACATATTGTATGATAACCTATAATATGATCGAGATGGAAATGACTTAAAAAGAGATATAAATCGGTATTTTCATCGAAAGAAACATACCGGTCCAGTTTATATATACCTGTACCTGCATCAAAAATTATATTATATTTATCTGTTTTTAAGAGAATAGATATGGTATTTCCTGTTACAGTATCATACCATCCGTTTGTACCGAGAAAAATCAGTTTCATAATTTAAATCACCTGTTTTTATTTTTTTAGTAAATGTTCATTATTACCATATTTTCAACATTCCGGATTTCCCGGCAATAAGTTAAATCCCATACCAACTTCGTAAAAATGCGCGTCATCTGTAAGAATATTGTTTATTTTAAGCCTTTTCATTACAGACATAGACGTGAGATCAGTAAAAGATATATGAGGCTTATCTTTAAAAGTCTGTCTCAATTCCCAGGCATAAGTAAAATCTTTTGAAGTAACTTTTTCTATCTCAACAGAACCTCTTTCCCCTGATTTAAGAATTGCTTTTATAAAATCTGAAGCTTCATCAAAAGATATTCTCTTAAATAAAAACGTTATAAGCTCATCCAGAATATAATCACTGGTGTAAATAAGTATATTTTTCCTTATCAGTTCTTTATAAAACTGGCTCACTTCCTTATGTCTTTTCTCTTTATTGTTTCCCAGAGTAATCCATCCCCAGGTATCTATAAATATAACGTTCATATTATACATTACCATAGAGCTCTTCATCTATATTTTCGCTTGATAAAGATTGACATGAAAAGGAACCTATAACCTGCAGGACAGGATCTTCTATCTCTGTTCCATCCTTTCTATTATCCCCTTTATAATTCATATGGTTTTCAATAAATTCCTCTAAATTTTCTTCACTTATTCGCCATATACGCCCGACCTTCCAGCCTTTAAGCAGGCCTTTATTCAACCATTCTCTGACTTTAGGCTGTCTGATGGACAAAACCTCTGCTACCTGTGTGGGAGTCAGCATTTTCATAATTATCACCCTTATATAATATAACATAAAAAACAATATGAGACAATAAATACAATAAATAATCTATCTTATCAGTTAATTCACTCATAACAAAATATCTTTTTTTGGTAGTCCTAAAGAGGTAGTGATATGATATAATAAACAGAAAAAATTGAAGAGACTAAAAATGGTTTGTCCAGGTTGTAGCAGTGAAAATACTATCAAAAATGGAACAATTCATAATGGAAAACAGAAATATGAATGTAAAGAGTGTGGCAGGCAATTTGTAGAACACCTACAGAATAAAATTATTTCACAGGCTACGAAAGAATTAATAGATAAGCTATTATTAGAAAAGGTACCACTTGCAGGTATAGCAAGAGTTACTGATGTTTCAGGGTGTTGGTTACAAAATACCGATTTTTTGCAACAATGCAAGAGCAGCATAAAACATAGCATAATAGGAACGATTTACTATACCCTGTGGGCTTCTTTTAGCATCAATCAGACATTTTGCATCATCAAGAGCATTTTGAGCCTGTTCCAATCGATATTTAATCAGGACTTCTACCTGATCCTGTTTCATACTGCAAGTCCTTCCTTTTCTACAGCCTGAACGAGTAAAGAAGAACTTTCCGGACTATTTTCCCATTCATCCTTTGAGAAAACTACAGGAACAACCACAATACCCTTTCCAAAACTTGCTTCCCATGCACAATCACTTACATAATCTATTATTTCTTCATCATAAATATCTTCCAGTATTACTACAACATCCATATCGGAAGAAGGACTGTAATCTCCTCTTGCTCTTGAGCCAAAAAGAATCATCTTATACAGACGAACCCTTTTTAATAATAATTCTTTAAATTTATCCAGAATTTCTTTTACAGGTAAATCCATTTCTATCACTCTCTCTCCAGATTTACATTGTCAACACTGTTCCCGCCAGTAGAAAATAAACCAATTTTTTCAATTAATTTATCAACAGTTTTTTCTAAATTTTCTTCTTTTAAAGATTTTCTTGCTTCATCAACTGTATCACAAAAACTGGAAACATTCAATTCAGGCGAAATAGCAACATAGAAATCTTCTTCTTTAAATATTTCAATTTTTAATGACAGATTCATAACTACACTTCTATTCATTTTTATAGTTCAATATTCAATACAAGGGCAAGAGCAAGGGTTATTTCTCTTATCTTTTCATCAGAAAGTTTACCTGTCTTCTGAATAAATCTCTCCTGAGCGACTGAACGAACTTGAAAAGTATCTGCACCGGAAGTCTTATGAAGACCATTTTGTTTATCAGGCTCAACTTTAACCATCCATGGAACTATATCATAATGTTCTTTCCAGTCAGTAAAAGGCACTATAATTTTTAACGGCAAAATTCCAGTAAGATCATCATTGACTATAACACATGGGCGAGTTTTCTTTATTTCTGCACCAATTGTAGGCTCCAAATTGATAAGCCAGACTTCACCTCTAATCATAGAAATCTTCTCCATCAAGAGCAGTAAATGCAGTTAATTCCTTATCTGTAGCATAATCTTTTAACATTACTCTGGCTGCTTCTGCTAATTTATTTTTTTTATCTTTCTGATTTTTTATTATGTCCGCCCTGCGAATATCTTCTCTAATCATATTTAGAGTATCTTCAATAATTTTTAAACGTTCTTCATTTGTAAAGTTTTTAAGTTCCAGCAGAATTTCTTTTTGAGTCATTAAAATCACTCCTCCAGAGATTATTCTGATCAAATTATAACAGTTAAACTGTGATAAAGCAAAGATTTTTCTGATTTTTATTCTTCCAGTTCCCACAATGGTTATCTGCAATCAAATTAGTAGGAAGAGCATATCCATCACCCAGGTCAGGAAACATAATAACCTTTCCTCCACTCCGACGTCCTGGAAGTAATAGAAGCACTCTGTCATCATCTGCAACCATTGTTCGAAGAAGTGTTAATTCCACATTATAAGCAAAAAGCATTTCTAAACTACCGAGTACTATAAGTCCTCTACCTTTAAGATTTGACCGCAAAAAGCTCTCAAAAGCCCTTTCCACATGAGCGGCAGTAGGCTCAGGTCTTTTTGCTTCATTCTCCGCCAGTTCCCGAAATTCTGCATCAGGAATAGATGAAAGAATACCTTTATTAACTGACAGAGTTGAAGGAAAAGGTGTTCCATTGGGTGCTACGGTATCAGCTTCCGCTACGGAAACATCAAATAATCCTAATTGTTTTACTTTATCTTCCTTTATATCTATTTTCTCACTCTCTTTTACAACCTCTATTTCATTTTCTTTTACACTATGTTCTTTTACACCATGATGTATTCGAATCCAATCTACAAGTTTAAGTAATGTGGCAGAAGAAATTTTAATGCCGGAAATTTCACAGAGAGAAGAAACTTCTGCAGAAAGAACATCAGAAAGACTTCCAAACTTTTCCAGAAGACTTTTCGCCAGGGGTAAAACATCTTTCTGAGGAATAGAATAAGCCAGGAGTAACTCTAAAAGAGCTTCTTCTGTATGTGAACCTTCCCCGCCTTTTATAAATCTCTCCTTCAGCCTTTCACGATGGCCGGTTTTACTGTTTTTGTTCATTTTATATTCCCCGTTCACTTAATTTTTATTTTATTTCAGTCTATTTTATCTATTATTCTGACCAATTTTTCAGTCAGTTTATTTCTTATTTTACTGATCAGTTTAATCCTTGACTTTACACCTTTTTTCATCTATCCATTTTGCTGCCTCTTTCAAGTCCATGTCATACAGGTCAACAGCTTCTTCTTCTGTCAGTTCAATCCTAAATTCTTTTTCAATTTCAGAAATTTGTTTTGTGTCACAAAGCGTGTCAGGCGGATTGCACGTTGACCACATGCAACACATTTGCTTTGAGTCTGGATTATGTTTGTATTTGCGTTGATATTTCTTGTATATATTGTACAATTGCTGGTATGTACTTCTTGCTAAACAGAGAGTATGTCTGGTTGGCACAATAGCCGATCCGAATACCTTATGATTAACGATGCCTTTCTCTGTTGCAAGAAATATAAAGAATTTCTTCAGTGCGGTTTTGAGCTGATCTGGTGTAGTGGAGTCCCAGACCTTCCTCTTCCACCACTGCTTAAAATGGGTATTAACCATTCCTTTAGTAATCTCCTCGATACTGTCGGCATCAGTCTGCCAGCAAATGAAATCAATAAATAGATCGATGATTGTTGAGTATTTACGAGCCGTCTTTTCAGAGTATTTCGCCAATAAATATTTATGGAATTCTTTATTGAGTTCTACCAGATGGCAACGGAATGGTTCTCTCTGTTTTTGAGCTTCTTCCATCAGTTTGAAGTATTCTCCTATTTTGTCCCCCGGAATCGCTACTTTGCCGGTGTACACTTTCGCCATATTGATGACTCCTTTCATTATCACCCTGTATACAACCCTGTCAATCTTTCGTTTCAGAAAGAATTAAACAGACTTCTCTAACTGTTTTATCAATATTTTCATCCCATAAAGACTCTTTTATTGCTAAAATCTCAGTCTCAGGATTTAACCAGCTTTTCACTTCTTCACATCTTATATCATGAGGAAGTTTTGAATTTAAAACAGGCCTGCAGAGTTTACCTTCAAACCAGGAAATCTCCCTGTTTATATAAAATTCAAAACTGGAGATTTTAATGTCCTTAAGCCAGTCAGGCTTTTTATTACTTATTTGTGACAGAGCAAAATAAAATTGATTTGAACAGACTGGCCTGTTATCACTCCGGGACATTCTTGCCAGCCCTTCTATGACAATCTGCCGTATTTCACCACCGAGATGAAATATATAAATCCTGTCTGACTTTCTTACAACAGGCCATATATTATCACCAATACCAAGATATTTCCTTATAGCATATGCCTGAGAAGAATTTTTAAGTATTCTTTCGGAAGCATAATTCCATTCCCCTTTAACAAGATTTTCATCCTTTACCTTCTTAACTTCAATATTATAATCTTTAAAATTTTTTATTTGAAGCAGTTCTCCCCCTGTTTTCAAACCTTTACCCTGAACATATGTAATATCTGTAGCAATTTTCTCGCCGTTCTGTTCATCAATAACATTATAACCGTAAGAAAAATCTATGTTAGAATGAATTTTACCGTATTCAGTCCTGTCCTGCCAGTAATCACCAGGCCTGAGACCTTCTTCATTTTCGATTAAATCTTCATATTCTATCATTCTGTCAAGAATAGATTTAGCTTTATCAGGTGAAATATTACTTTTGAGGAAATCTTCAATGGTCACTCTTTTTCTGGTACGGACCGGAGATTGAAAAATATAGGAAGCAATCTGCTGAAAAATAACAGAATAATTACTTCCTCCGTTATATGGAGTTTCGTAACAATCCTTTAAACCTTCTATCATTGCTTCAAGTATCATTGAGTCAGACATAGTATCGGCACAGGTTATTACCCTAATCTGGCCGGTTCTTCTGTTCCCTCTGCCAAGTCTCTGCAAAAGTGCTGCCATATCGGGAGGAGGGCCGTCGAGGACTACTAAATCAATATCTCCTATGTCTATTCCAAGTTCAAGAGTGGATGTGGCAAAAGCTACAATTCTCTCTTTATTTTTTACAGCTTCTTCCCCGTCTTCTCTGACCCTTTTACTCAAACTTCCATGATGGGCCACAACATGATATTTAAATTTATTCAATTTTTCTCTCATGTAAGAGGCCAGAATATCAACTCTTTTCCTGGAATTGGAAAAAACAAGTATTTTTTCCGAATTTGCAGGATTTTTTTTTATATATTTAAAAAGTGCCTTATGAACAGGTTCCATAACATCATTGAGACGTGTAATTTCTCTCTTTTCTTCAGATGAGATATATTCTCCATGACCCATAAAAGAACTTATTACCTTTTCAGTTTCAGAAACAGTAGCACTCAGACCGATAATTTGAAGATCATTTCCAGGAATATGACGGATTGAAGATACATATCTCTTCAATCTTCTGAGTCTTTCTATGAGCCATCTCACCTGTTCCCCTCTCTGTGTGCCGTAAAGAAAATGAATTTCATCCAGAACAACGGCTTTAACAGAGGCAAGAACATGTATGTACGTTCTATGTCTCCCGCGGCACATGATACTGTCAAAGGATTCAGGTGTTGTTATAAGGACATGAGGGATTCTGTAAGATCGTGACGAATGTTCTCCTGTTTTCCTTACCAGTCTTAAATCAAGTGATGAAAGGGGACTGTAGAGACGTTCATAAAGATCATTGACAAGAGCCCTTGTAGGGCAGATATAAAGAATTGTCCACGGTGTATTTATATCAATATTTCTTTCTACAAGAGGAGCACAGACTGCTTCTGTTTTTCCTGTGGCAGTCGAAGAAGAAATAAGGAGATTTTGCCCCTGAAGTATAACAGGTATGGCCTTTCTCTGAATATCCGTTAATCTTCCATGAATTTCAAAGAATACAGGCCATGTCCTGGGAAGTTTTTTTGCTATTTCTCTATCTATCTTCAGTTTATTCATCAGGGAAGCTGTTCTTTCGGAGGCCCGTAATTCACATCCAGAAGGCTTATATACCATTTTATAAAGGAACGTATTAATCCACTGTCATTGTTCTCAATTTTTCCTGCAAGCAACTCCTCAACTTCAGATGTAAGTTTACGGTTAAACACATTTTCCAGAGAATAGGCATCACAGTATATTGAATGTATCTTTTCAGCCAGCTTAACCCTCTGAGTTCTGTTAAAGACTTTCAATCTGTATCTGCTGCTTTTATCAGAAGCTATATATTTTTCAATCAAAGGATCTCCTTCATTACCATACTGATCTACTACGGCAAAAAAGATGCCCAGCGGGGCATTGAAACATCCTGTCTTTCCTTTTAAATAATCCTGAAGTGCTCCAAGGGTTTCTTCTATTTTTACGAGTTTTCTTTTGTATAAATATTCAATCTCGAACTCATCCATAGTAATAATAAGACCTCTGTAACCTGCAAGTCTGGAAAGAGCGGCATGACCTGCCAGAGCCTGAACAAAATCATAAGGTCTATCAGAAACCTTTGAGCCAATCATTTTTTCAATTATTATATCTTTTTTATCTATATTATTTTCTTTTATCATTCCCCTTACCTGTGCAGGAGTATATTCATTACCTGAAGAAATGACAGAAGATATTAAAGAGGCATATTTATCAAGATGTCCTGTCCTGATAAGGGTATGAATAAGGAGCATATTGTTTTTTATCTTATCTTTACCTTCAGTTATGATACTTGAAGGAATAGTATCATTTTTCAGGGCTTTTTTGTAAAGATCTATTAAAGGTTCCTGAAAATCTATATCATTTTCCGAAAGAGAAGCCCATATACTGTTGAGAAGCATTCCATGATTGGATAGACTCAGAGTATGTCCGTCAAGTTCAACCCTTGCAGTTAAAAAACCTTTTTTTCTTGCTATATATCTCACAAGAGAAAGGGTATGGCTTTTTCCTGTACCATAGGGGCCACTCACCTGAAAACCACAGGGCATATCATGGAGACATTTTGAAAGACCTTTTTCCACCCAGTTACTTAATTCTTCAAAACCAAGAGTCAATTCTTCAATATTTTCTTCAGGAACAAGGCCGAATCTTAAAGCTTCTATAGTGTTAGTTTTTTTACTCCTTGAGAGTTTATTTCTATCTCCGGGAGAAGTTACTCTATCCGAAGAAAGAGACATTTCTTCAAGAGGCTTCATTTCTGAAAGAGCTACTTCAATTTCAAGATTTTTCAGGCAAAAAACAGAAACAAGGGCACTGTTTCCGCTTACTTTTACAATTTTCCCATGACCTAACCTGTTAATGTCAACTGTCATATTGGGCAAAAAATTTAACATACAAATTTCTCCTGGAAATTATATTTATAGTAACAGCTCATATTTATAATCGTGATGCGTGACGCGTGATGCGTGATGCGTATTTAATCCCGGGGCGTTTAGTTAAACGCCCCTACCTCACTTTTCACTTTTCACTTTTCACTTTTCACTTTTCACTACTCACAGATTTGGCGAAGAAATCAAACTTCCGGTTCATCAAAAGAATCTTCTTTAAATAATTCAGGTTTTACAAGTTTTCCTGTTTCAAACAGTTCAAGTAACATTGAACATGTTGCTTTAACCATTTCCCTTCTGCTGCTTCCTGAAATATTTTCTTCAACTATAGATATGGCAATTTCATTAATCTCTTTATAAACTTCTTCTTTTCTGATACTTATTTGCTCTCCGAGTAGTTCATAAAAAACATCTGCAAGTTTATTGCCTATACGTCTTATGTCTTCAAGAGGATTATCACTCCATAGTTCAATTAAAGGAGCAAGGGTATTTCCATCAAAAAATCCCCTCCCTCTGGGACTCATAATCCTCTGCTGAAGAGCAGCAAAATTTTTCATTTTATCTACAAGGTCCGGTGTAAGAGCATAAACAACAAGGGCTGAACCTTCCTGGAGATTTGTAATTGACTCAATACCTGACATTAACATTGAAAGTATCTTATCAGTTTTCTTTTTATCCACAGAAAGACCCTGTTCCGCTTCATCAAAACAGACAAGACTCCCCTGAAAACCGGCATGTCTTATAAACTGAAAAAGTGACATCATCAATCTTTTTGCATAGAGATTATTTGAACTTTTATCAATTTGAGCTATTCCAAGCTCTCCTGAAAGTCTCCTGTCATTTATATCTCCTTCAATCCACCGGCAACACATGTCCAGAATTACATCGTCTTCTTCAACTATGGCCATAAGAGCTTTCTTTATTACCTTGCCGAACATATCAAGTTTAAAACCTTTTTTATCAATCCCGGAAATCCATCCGTTTACAAAAAGTTCTTCAATATATTTATTTTCAGAACAGGATTTCACTTTTTCAAGAGAAGCAGAGAGAAAATGTTTTATTCCCCTTTCCCGTGAAAAAGGAACACGGAGTTCACGTATAACTTCACTGTAGACAATAATACTTCTGGAAAAATCTATATCTTTATTCAATACAACTTCAGATGTTACACAGTTCCTGTCTCTGGCAATTTCCATTAATTGTCTGAGGAAATGGGTTTTACCTGAGCCGAAAGGGCCTATGACAAACTTCTCCGATGATGTACCCCTGGTGAATTGTTCGTTTAAATATTTATGCTCTATCCTTGCAAAGGCATCTTCATAGCCAACGCCGAATATACTGCAACCTTCGTCGGGAGCAGAACCAAAAGAAGCCATACGTTCAACCATGGTAATAAAAGTATCTTTTGAAATATCCATGTTATCCCTCTCCAAGACTCTGCAGTGCAATATTAGACAGAGTCTTCATTAAAATTCTCTTATAACCTGAACCGGCATTATCCAATAATACTGACTGTCCGCTTTCTTTCATTAAACTGCAAATACCATTGTTTTTACCGCCAAGTTTTTCTACAATAGATACATATTTATTTATGGAATGTTCAAGAAAATCTTCTTCTTCTGTAATTTCGTTCAGGAAATCAACAGGAAGAACAGGCCATCGCCATGAAGGTCTGTACGTTTCATCTCTGAATATCTGTAACCTCTGTCCCAGTGCCTGATAGCTCATAGAACAATTTTCCAGAAAACCGGGCAGTACGGCAAATACTGATACAGTGCCGGCCATTAATCCATTTACACAGCCGTCAATCATTCTTCTCATAAGATTGGCTGCAATATTATTTTTTCTGGAAGGACCTCTTTTATCTACGGAAAGAGTCTTCTCATTTTCATCAAAGAGAAGTATTGTTCCATTAAATCCAAGACAATAAAGACCATGAAGAACTGTTTTTAACACATATTCTGCATTACGTCGATTAAGGCAGTTTTTAATTGTACCAAGTCCATGTTTTTTGAGATCTGAATTACTTACCTTTCTCCCTGAAAGATATTCCTCAATAAAAGGCCATAATTCCGGGGAAATCTTATCTTTCTGTGTGGCGTAAATCATAGCATATTTAAAACCGGGACAGGGCAGATTTTCTTTTTTTAATATATCTATATGAGAAGTAATATTCTTTCTTCCCCATAAAGCAAGTATTTCAGGAAGAGAACGTACTATCTGACCATCTATAAGGGCTTCCATATTTTGAAATATATATTCTGTAATAAGTCTCCAGTCAGACAGGCTTAAAGCCTGAGAAAGATTGGTATTTGCCACTACAAGATTCTTTTTAAAAGCCAGTTCTCTTAACATTTCCAGAATATGGGTTTTCCCCGAACCATAGGCACCTTCAAAGAATTTACATGTTGCTCCTCCTTTTGAGATTAAATCATCAATGATTTCTTTCTCGAAATATTTTAAATATCTCTCTGTACCGACATCTACTAAATGACTGGTTCCAGAAGGAGCAGTGCCAAAAGTGGCAATATGTTCAAGAGCGTTTTTAAGGAGTATGTTACCGTTATTATGCCACATTATTTACCGGAGCCTCTCTTAACAGGAATAACATAACACATAACTTTATATTCGTCACAGGGGTTTAATCCGTTTACAACAAAACCTTTATTCTGAGATGCTTCCTGCATGCTTCCTGTCTGAAGTCCAAGTCTCTTATTATCAGGAACTTTTAAACCAAGAGAACGATATATATCCAGATTATAAAGGAAAGCCCAGATGGGAAATTTATGATATTTATCTATTCTGGCTGTCAAACCTTTATTTGCAAGCAAATTGCGAATAAGAGCTATACGGACTTCTCTGTAAAAATCAAATACAGGAACAAGAGAAGAAGTTCCTTTTCCTGATAGATGATTCTTTGCCTCTTTAAAAGCATCAAAAAATACTTCCGCAATATCCTGTTCCGGTATTAAATGACTATCAAGCATAAGATTTGCCCTGTTTTCAAGATCAACAAAATCTTCTTTACTTTTAACAGATGTCCAGTTTATCAATGTCTGTTCATTATAAAGTATTTTGATTTTAGATAATCCCGGCCTTACTTTGATCATAAGTCTCCCTGTACGCCATCCGTTACTGTATTCCCTTACAGGTCTGTTTTCTGCGTGGAGACTTTTTATATATTCAGCTTCATGTCTTTTAAAGGACTCTGCACGTACAGTTTTTGCGAGTTCAATAAATTCTTTTGCCTTACTTACTTCTCTGTCCATATCTATAGCCAGATTATTTGAAGAAGGAACAGCTTTTATCAATTTTTCCAGACGTTCAAGACAATCAATTTTATCCGCTCTTAAATCTTTAAGGGCAGATACAAATCTAAAAAGGTCTTTTAATGATTTTATTACGTCAGTCATCTGTTTTTTTTCATCAAAAACATCTGATTTTTCAACGATATCTTTATTATTTTCATCTGTAATAACCTGTTCATCCGAAGGCCTGTATTCAACATCAGTAATATCTTCATCTGAAGTAGTGTATTCAATATCAGTAATATCTTCATCTGAAATATTTTTTTCATTTAAATGTCCATTAGAAGAAACATTATCAGTAATATCTTGCTCTATAAACTCTTTTTTATTTAAACCGGTATTTTCTTCCATAATAACCTCTTTTCATAAAAATTCTTTTTAATAAACTTAATCAGAATCAGAGTCTCTTTATATAATAATTTTATATTCTATTTACAATAAAAAATACCTTCTCAGAAAAATTGTCCATTTTTGTTAACAACACTCAATGCCAAACCTTCCGTTAAATTCCTCTATAACATGTAAAAACTCAATATTCAGTCTCTTTCTTGTATTCTTAATTATCTCCTTCGGGATTTCCCCGTAAAAAGCCTGTGCAATAGCTCCGGCAATACATGCAATAGTATCACTGTCTCCTCCCAGAGAAACAGCTTTCCTTACAGCATCTTCAAAATCCTCAGATTCAAGAAACGCTATAATGGCTTCAGGAACAGAACCCTGACAGGTCACATCAAATTTATAGTGAGGTCTTATTTCGTCTAAAGTCCTTTCCAGATTATATCCGAAATATTCCTGAATATATTCTTTAATCTCCTTTTTACTTCTTCCCTGCCTGGCAAAAAATACAGCAGATGCCGCAGCCTGAGCTCCTTTTATACCTTCACGATGATTGTGTGACACTTCTGCACTTTTTTTTGCTT
>DAIOEN010000205.1:0-13011 GCA_036746235.1 Vulcanimicrobiota bacterium
ATTATATGTTAATTTTTAACCACGTAACATTTGCCCTGTTTCCCCCGAAATACCCGAGGAAAAATTAGAGGATTCTATAGGTTTTAAATTTCCCAAAATTTTGGCTCTTTCTTTGCCTTAAAAACGGGAATTTTTTTTCGATAAAAAACCTTTATTTAATTAAGATACTTCATTTTTTCTATGGGAAATTTTATCCCTTTGAGGGATTTTACCCTATATGTAGGTGCAGCTGGTGCTTTATGAGATACTGGAACTGAAACTGGAGCATCAACTATTCTGCCTTTTTCAATTCCCTCTTCCATGTCAAAACACTGTAAAGTTCCATAACCTAAACAGGCGAGTGCTCTGCCTATAGATGCCGTTTCCGCTTTGGCCAGATAATCTGGAAAGGTTCTCTTTTCTTCCATTTGTATACCTGAACTTCTATGCCTGCCCTGGGCATCGAATATATCAGCCTGAGCTATGGCAATTCCTTTCTCAATATCCACCTGTATAATCTTGGTCTGAATATCCCAATCAGGTTTTTCCTGCCTGAACCAGTGGACACGGTATTTTACTTCAAGATAATCTTTTCCTTTTACCTTCATAAGGTGATTCTGCGGATTGAATTTGTTATTATTATTCATTATATTCTCCTCCTTTATAATATTAATTTGAGTCTTTATGGCTGATTTGTTTACCCTGGGTGCTTTTTTAAGAACTGCTATGATATGTTTGCACTTTAATTGATATTCCCTGTAGTTATTGAAATCTTTACAGGTGCAGTATATAATTCCTGTTTCAATATCTTTATCGACATTATATGTAGATGCTTTCTTGATATTGTTGACTGTGTAACCCTTTTCGGCTTTTGTTACGATCAATTGTTCCTTTTCCTTTTCATAAGTTTCATACCTTTTCCTTTGTAAATTATCAATGTCTATCTTTTTCATGGCAATAAACTCCTTTCTTGTTTACGCATCTATAATGGTTTTAATCACATGCCTATAGGCTTGGAGCCTACCGCGGTTATACCAATAACTACCTGAACGGGTGTCCCCGTTTGCTTCAAATTCACTCACAACCTGTCGTAGATGGTGAATGTATAAACTAATCGCAGCATTAATTTTAGCCTTTATATATTCATCAACATGTAGCTTTTTGAGACGCTGTGCTTCTCTCCAGACCTCGATTTTGTGCAGGCAGTGAGGTAGCTCTTTTCCTTTATCACAACTGCATAAAACAACACCAGCAACCCTTGATACTGTAAAGGATTTCTTTATTTTGAGATCATCTACAATGTATGCGTTGCGGACTTTTCTTACAATTAAAGAATTAGGTAAATTTAGATAGTCTGGTATTTCTGGTTCTGCCGGAGGTTTTGGTTGAAGATGTTGATACTTCTCTTTTAAAGATTCGATTACTTGTGATAGTAATTCCATAGAATAATCTTTCCTTTCATAATAAAAATGAGGCATAGCAAATGCTTATGCCTGTTCTTCTTCTAAATCGCACTGTCCATGTGGACACTCAAAAATACATTCTGGGTGACGTCCGCCACAAATGAGACATGACCAGAATTCCATGAAGGATCACCTCCTGTTCATAGTGAAATAGATTAATAAATGAGTGGTTAAATAAATTGATAATCAGTTGTTTATATGAGGTTTACGCTGTGGTCAAATTGATAACTTCAGGGTCATTTACGTTCTGACCATAGATGTGTGCAGTAAGTTTTCCGTGGTATAGGCAGATATTTATACAGATAGAGTTTTGATTGCAAGAGAAAGAAAGGCAGTCCTGTTCAATTTCTACGTTACAATCAATCTCAGTTTGTCCTTCTGTAAGTTTTGAATGTATAATCATTTTGTCACCTCCTACTATTGATTTGTTAAGACACAGTTTTATGGCACCTGGAGCTCTTCTATGGCCATAACTTCTTCATTATAGTCACACTCGATACAGACAAACCATATCCCATCTTCGGCCAGATATAAAACTGTTCCACATAATGGGCAAAACATAGTGATTCTCCTTTCTTTATAAGCTTTTGTTCTTACAGGTTTTTACTCGGCATCATAAGTATCAATAATCTGCATCTCCATAGCTGTTGCGCACACAAGGCATATTCCATGAGAATCTGCGACAAAGCCTGGTATGTCTGGTATTCTTACACCATCGATTATTAGACTACGGCACCAGGCACATTGATGAACTATTTTTGTTTCTGACATAGTAGCCATTGATAAATTCCCTCCTTTCTAAATAAATAGATAAAGCCCCACTGTAAAACGGGTGGGGCTCGTTCAAAAGTTTACAATGTTTAATACAATATCCTATTCCATGTAGTCGTGGGAGCTATTTCATACCCCTTATGGGTCTTCTCGGGAAATACTTAAAGGTAGTTAATATTTAAAGGATATCTCACAAATAATGAAGAATGTATAAATGTTTTAATATATAAATGTTTTACAGATAAAATTAAATAACAGAGGTCAAGAGAAATATGCTTATCCAGGATATTAAGCCAAATGCAATAATCTATGGGCCTTTATTTAAGGAGCCGGTCCAAGTCAGTGTTGTTGTATCTATGGGGGATTCTGTTAAACTTATAGGTAAGGGACTTAATACAGGTGTTTTTTATGATCCTGTTTTATCTCCAGAACAGGTATCTTCTCTTTCTTCCACTCCTGAAGAAGAACCATTTACCGGAGAGCCTGAACATTTCCGTCTTGGTATTGAAGCTATGAGACTGGGGCTTGCCTATGAATATGACCCGTATTTTACTCTGTCCATTGCCAATATCCATCCATTGCCCCATCAGCTTGAGGCTGTGTATGATTATTTCCTGAAACTTCCCAGTATAAGATTTCTTCTGGCTGATGACCCAGGCGCAGGTAAGACCATAATGGCAGGCCTTCTTATAAAAGAATTAAAGATAAGAGGTTTAATCAGGAGAGTTCTTATTATTACTCCTGCTAATCTGACTTTTCAGTGGCAGAGAGAAATGAAGGATAAGTTTCGTGAGAAGTTCCTTATTGTAAAAGGTGATGTCCTTCGTTCTAATTATGGGGCAAATCCCTGGCAGGATAATAATATGATTATAACATCTGTCTCCTGGGTAGCACATATTGAAGATGCAAAAGAAAGTCTTATGAGAAGCACCTGGGATCTTATTATTGTAGACGAAGCTCATAAAATGAGTGCATACAGTAAAGAGAAAAAGACCCTTACATATCAGTTGGGTGAGGCATTATCTTCGAGAACTGACCATTATTTACTTATGACAGCCACTCCTCATAAAGGAGATCCTGAAAACTTCTGCCTTTTCCTTGAACTTCTGGATAAAGAGATATATGGTGATGTTAAGAGCCTGCAGGAAGCTATGGAAAATAGAGAAGCTCCCTTCTATCTTCGTAGAGTGAAAGAGGCTCTGGTGAATTTCCCTGATCCTGAGACAGGTCAGGTGCTGGCTCTTTTTACAAAGCGTAATGTGGAAACTATTGAATTTCAGATTAATGAACAGGAAATGGATTTTTATGATGCCCTGACCCGTTATGTGGATGACCAGTCTATAAAAGCTTCTTCTGATTCTTCTGCTAGAGGCCGTGCTCTCGGTTTTACTATGGCTATGCTCCAGAGAAGATTTTCTTCAAGTACTTATGCTGTAAGAAGAAGTCTTGAACGTATGAGAGAAAGGCGTGAACATATCTTAAAAGACCCTGAGAGTTATCGTAAAGAACAGATTACAAAGAAACTGCCTGATGATTTTGATGAACTGACAGAAGAAGAACAGATGGGTATAATATCTCAACTTGAAGAGGTAGTAGCATCATATAATCCCTTTGAGCTGAGAGAAGAAATATCACAGTTAACTAAACTGATTGACCATGCGAGGCTTCTGGAAAAGAATGAGATAGAATCAAAACTTGTGAAGTTAAAAGATGTTCTCACTGATAAAGGAATCTTCAAAGACCATAAGATGAAACTTCTTATATTTACAGAACATAAAGATACACTTGATTATCTGGTAGAGAAATTAACTTCCTGGGGATTAGCTGTTACACAGATACATGGCGGTATGAAAGTAGGAGATAGGAATACTCCCAATACACGTATACATTCAGAAAGAGCTTTTAAAGAAGAGTCGCAGGTTATGGTTGCAACGGAAGCTGCCGGCGAAGGTATTAATTTACAGTTTTGCTGGTTTATGATTAATTACGATATTCCATGGAATCCGGTCAGACTTGAACAGCGTATGGGCCGTATTCATCGTTATGGTCAGGATAAGGACTGCCTTATCTTTAATTTTGTCTCTGTAAATACAAGAGAAGGCCGTGTTCTTGCCAAGTTATTTGAACGTATAAGAAATATAGAGAAAGACCTTGATCCTAAACGTACCGGCAAAGTGTTCAATGTCCTGGGTGATATATTCCCATCAAATCTTCTGGAGAAGATGTTAAGGGATATGTATGCTCATAATCTTACAGAGAAAACTATTACTGACCGTATTGTAAAAGATGTAGATACAGAAAGGTTCCGTAAAATTACTCACAGCACTCTTGAAGGACTTGCAAAGAAGGAATTAAATCTGGCAGCTATTATAGGTAAGAAAGAAGAAGCCAAAGAAAAGAGACTTATACCTGAAGTAATAGAAGATTTCTTCATAAAGGCATCTCCTCTGGTGGGGGTATCTCCTAAAGAAGTTAAGAGGGGGCAGCATATTTATACACTCGGTAAGATTCCTAGGACTCTTCAACAGATAGGTGATAGGCTGGAACATCTTTATGGTAAACTCGGAGATGAGTATAAAAGAGTGGTCTTTGATAAATCTTTGCTTAAAGATGATGCAACACTGAACTGGGTTACACCCGGTCATCCTCTCTTTGAGAGTGTGAGGGAATTTATACTGGAAAGGGTAAATAAGGATTTACTTAACGGTGCAATCTTCTATGACCTTCACACAGGCAGGCCCTTAAGGCTGGATGTATTTACTGCTTCTGTAAAAGACGGGAGAGGTAATACCCTGCATAAGAGGCTTTTTGTATTACAGACAGATATGGATGGAAAAATGTCTGTCCGCCAGCCTGCTCTTTTCCTTGATTTAATACCATGCAATAATAAGAATGAGAAGATACCTGATGCCGGTAATCTTCCTGGAAGAGACAGAATAGAACAGGCTCTTTTTGAAGAGTCTTTAAAACCATTCCTTGAGGAGATTATAGGACAGAGGAATAAGGAAATCGAAACAATAGCCAGACATCTTGAAATCAGTATGGCAGAGCTTATTAACCGTCAGAATATGCGTATGGCTGAATTATTTGACCGTCAGGTTTCCGGTGATAAAGATCCTCTTGTAGCTGCAAATATGAAACAGGTAGAGGACCGTATAGATGAATTAAATAACAGGCTTGAACGAAGAAGAGAGGAACTGGCAAAGGAAAGGAACTGTACTGTATCTGATATTCGTCATCACGGAAGAGCCTGGGTATTGCCTCATCCAGAAAGGGATTCTCCTGTAATTAAAGATCTGGTCAGGAATGATGAGATTGAGCGTATTGCCATAGAAGCTGTGACAAAGTATGAAAATGAAAGAGGCTGGAGGGTTCAGAGTGTTGAATCTGAGAATAGAGGGTTTGACCTTATATCCCGTAAACCTCATCCAGAGGACCCTGATACTGCTATAGAGGTTAGATTTATTGAAGTTAAAGGCCGTGCATTTGTTGGAGATATAGCTTTAACTCCAAATGAATACAGGACTGCAGAAAGATTAAGAAATGATTATTGGCTTTATGTTGTATATAACTGTGCCAGTAAACCTGAGATTAATATACATAGAGATCCTTTCACTTTAGGATGGACTCCTATAATAGAACATTATAGAATAAGTGCTAACAAAATACTGGAGGAGAATAAATGAATAATACTGTCAGATATCCTAAAAGACTTATAGAAGTGGATTTGCCGATTAAACGCATTTCTGCTCAGGCTACAAGGGAGAAGTCTATAAGGCATGGTCATATATCTACGTTACATATATGGTGGGCAAGGCGTCCTCTTGCTGCCTGCCGTGCTGTGTTATGTGCTGCTCTTTGGCCAGATCCGGCAGATCCTCTCTGTCCTCCTCAGTTTCTTGATGTTGCAAGGGATTTAATGAAGAAATGGGCAAAGGAACATCTATCTTTGCTTACAGGAGAGAGTTATAGAGATTTTGTTATATATCAAAAGAATCCTTCTAAGCTTGATAATAATGATGAATTAAGAAAAGCCCTCCTCCATTTTATTGCAGATTTTTCTAACTGGGATCATTCAACGAATGAATTCTTTCTTTCTACCAGCAGAGAATTGACTCAGTCCGCCCATGAGGCCCTTGGAGGCATACCCGGGACAAAACCTCTTGTTGTTGATCCTTTTGCCGGTGGTGGTGCCATCCCTCTTGAAGCTCTGAGGGTAGGAGCAGATACCTTTGCAAGTGATCTTAATCCTGTGGCTGTATTACTCAATAAAGTGGTTCTGGAATATATTCCGAAATACGGCCAGAAACTTGCCGATGAAGTTCGTAAATGGGGTGAATGGATAAAGAAAGAGGCAGAGAAAGAGCTTGCAGAGTTTTACCCTAAAGATCCTGATGGTGCTACTACTATTGCATATCTATGGGCAAGAACTATTACCTGTGAAGGACCAGGCTGTGGTGCAGAAGTGCCTTTAATGAGAAGCCTGTGGCTTGCAAAGAAAAGCAGCAAATCTGTAGCTTTAAAAATTGTCCCTGATATTGAAAATAAGAGAGTGAATTTTGAAATTATTCAGGATGCTACATCCAGAGATGTTAAAGACGGTACCGTAAAAAGAGGATCTGCTACCTGTCCCTGTTGTGGTTACACTACGCCTGTTTCGTCTGTTAGAATACAGCTTAAAGCCAGAAAAGGTGGTGCTGATGATGCGAGATTATTCTGTGTTGTAACAACAAGACCGGGACAACAGGGACGATTTTACCGATTACCCGATAAAAGAGATATGGAGGCTGTAAACAAAGCCAGAGAGGAACTGGAAAGAAGAAAAAGAGAGCATAAAGAAGATTTAAGTCTTGTGCCAGATGAACCTACGCCTTCCAGTAAAGGCCATCGTGCTGTTTCAAGTGCTGTTATTTATGGATTAGAAAACTGGGGTAATATATTTACTATAAGACAGCTACTATCCTTAACCACTCTTTCAGGACTTGTAAAAAATATGCAAACAGACAGAAATGACACATGCCTGGAGATGGCAGTAAAAACCTGTCTGGCCCTTACCATTGACAGGCAGGCCAATACATTAACATCATTATCGAGATGGCATTTAACAGGAGAAAAAATTGAAGGACTGTTTGCCCGTCAGGCGATTCCAATGGTCTGGGATTTTGTAGAAGCAAATATTTTATCTGATTCTACAGGCTGTTTCGATGGTGCATTAAACTGGATTTTAGGAGTTTGTGAAAAAGAAGCTATTTTGAAAAACAATGGCCAAGTCTGTATTTCTTCTTCTATTTCCCATCCTTTGCCTGATGATTCTTGTTTTGGCTTTTTTACAGATCCTCCATATTATGATTCTGTACCTTATGCAGACCTGGCAGATTTCTTTTATGTATGGCTTAAAAGAACTATTTCTTCTATTTATCCCGAAATATTTTCTGATTATCTTACACCGAAGGAAGAACAGGCAATTGTCTGGCATCCAGGTAATTTAGATGAAAAAAGAGATTTTGAAAGAAAAATGTGTATGTCTATGGCAGAAGGAAAACGTATTTTATCACCTCTTGGGATAGGGCTAGTAGTTTTTGCACATAAATCTACCAGCGGTTGGGAAGCTCAATTACAGTCTATGATCGATGCAGGATGGATTATTACCGGTTCCTGGCCAATAGATACAGAAATGTCAGTTAGAGTTAATGCACACGGTACAGCTGCTCTCGCATCATCAGTTCATCTGGTTTGCCGTCCCCGTGAAAATCCTGATGGCTCAATAAATTCTGATAATACAGGCGACTGGCGTGATGTTCTCTATGAACTTCCTATAAGAATCCATGAATGGATGCCCCGGCTTGCTTCAGAAGGAATAGTTGGAGCAGATGCTATATTTGCCTGTCTGGGGCCTGCTCTTGAAGTATTTTCCCGTTATAGTCATGTGGAAAAGGCCAGTGGAGAAGTTGTAACTCTACGTGAATATCTTGAATCAGTATGGGCTGCAGTATCAAAGGAAGCTCTTAATATGATTTTCTCCGGTGCAGATGCTTCAGGCTTTGAAGAAGACTCACGTCTTACTGCTATGTGGCTCTGGACTCTTTCTACAGGCAACGGTAAAGAAGCAGCAGTAGTAACTGATGAAGAAGAGGAAGTTGAAGATGAGGAAGCTGAAACCAGTAAAAAGAAGCCTGCTGGAGGATTTACCCTTGAATATGACACTTCAAGGAAGATTGCCCAGGGGCTTGGAGCACATATGGACAAACTTTCTTCTGTAGTAGAGATAAAGGGAAATAAAGCAAGGCTCCTGCCTGTATCGGAAAGGGCAAAATTCCTCTTCGGTAAGGATTCTTTACTGACTCCAAAACAGAAGAAGAAAAATAGCCAGCTTCCTTTAAAAGGATTTACTTCTGGAGAGAATGTAGTGGAAACTGGTAATACAGAAGAAATAGATGAAAGAGAAACAGGTGATATTACAAGACCTGAAGCAGGTAATACCGTTATGGACCGGCTCCATCAGGCAATGCTTCTCTTTGGAGCAGGAAGAAGTGAGGCTCTTAAAAGATTTATTGTAGAAGACGGTATTGGCCAGGATATAAGATTCTGGAAACTTGCCCAGGCATTTTCTGCTTTATATCCTTCCGGCACAGAGGAAAAGAGATGGATAGACGGTGTTATGGCAAGGAAGAAAGGACTTGGATTCTAATTATGGGTAAAGATATTTTATATAATGTTCTATCGGGTTTATCAGATAAGAATATAAGATTTGAAGATTTAAGAAACCTTCTTATTTCTTCAGGTTTTAGTGAGAGAATAAGAGGAGATCATCACATATACACAAAGAGTAATATTAGAGACATAATAAATATTCAGCCTCTTGGTAATGGCAAGGCAAAACCCTATCAGGTTAAACAGGTAAGAAGATTGTTCTTACGACATAAAATTCATAAAGAGGGGGAGAACGATGTATAAATATGAAATAATCATTTACTGGAGCGAAGAAGATAATTCTTATATAGCTGAAGTACCTGAATTGCCTGGATGTATGGCAGATGGAAAAACTTATGATGAAGTTATGAAAAATGTACAGGTCATTATGAATGAATGGATAGAAACTGCCAGAGAAACAGGCAGAGAAATACCGGAACCTAAAGGAAAACTTATGTATGCATAAGATAATATATGATAAGACATGTGGAAACTATGGATTTATCAGATAGAATTTCAACAGATCCTTCAATATGCCATGGGGAAGCCTGTATAAAAGGTACAAGAATTATGGTTTCGGTTATCCTGGATAATCTTGCTGCAGGAGTCAGTCAGGATGAAATACTTAAGAGTTATCCTGCATTAAAGAAAGAAGATATTCAGGCTGTTATAAAATACTCAACAACAATCACAAAGGATTAATCTTTAAAGAATGAGAGGAGTTCCTGTATGTCCAATATAAAACCCTGGTATAAAGTAGTTACACCGAGAGAAGATTTAAGAGAAGGTAAACCTCTTGATGCTTCAGAATTTGCAGTTCATCTGGATCAGGTACGTGACGGCAGAGCACCAAAGGATTATCAGGAGCCTGAGAGGTTCTTTGAAAGAACCTTCATGACTCAGAATATCATGTCTCTTTCATCAGAAGTGTTGAGGCGTCTCTCAGGAATAAAAACAGAGTCTTCTTCCATATTCAACCTGTCCACTCAGTTCGGAGGAGGCAAATCTCATACTCTTACTTTACTCTATCATCTGGCAAATAATGGTGATGCAGCAAAGAACTGGAGTGGTGTTACCAGATTGATGGATAAAGCAGGGGTTAATAAGATACATAAAGCAAATATAGCAGTATTTGTAGGAACAGAATTTGATTCTATTACAGGTAGAGGCGGAACTGATGGAACTCCTGTCCGTAAAACTCCCTGGGGAGAAATTGCCTATCAACTTGGAGGCGAAGAAGGCCTATCACTTGTGGCAGAACATGAAAAACAGATGATGGCTCCTGCCGGTGATGTTATAAGGAGGCTATTCCCTAAAGATAAGCCATGTCTCATACTTATGGACGAACTTATGAATTATGCCAGCAGAAACCGTAAAAGCGGCCTTTCTGCTCAGCTATATAACTTTATGCAAAATCTCTCTGAAGTAACCAGGGGAGAAGATAATGTAGTTCTTGCTGTATCCATACCTGCATCTGAACTTGAAATGACATCAGATGACCAGAATGATTATAACAGGCTGAAGAAATTAATGGATAGACTGGGGAAAGCAGTATTTATGTCTGCCGAGACAGAAACCTCTGAAATCATAAGAAGAAGATTATTTGAATGGAATCTAGCTGCCATAGGTACAAATGGCAGGGTTAATATAAGTAAAGATGCTGTAGAGACCTGTAAATTTTATGGTGAATGGATAAATACACACCGTCAGGAATTACCTGGATGGTTCCCTGTAGATTCTGCCCGTGAGGTCTTTGCATCCACTTACCCATTTCATCCTATGGCTCTTTCTGTATTTGAAAGAAAGTGGCAGGGACTTCCGAGATTTCAACAGACAAGAGGTATGTTACGTCTTCTTGCTCTCTGGGTTTCAAAGGCCTATCAGGAAGGATATAAGGGAGCTAATAAAGATCCTCTCATAAGTCCTGGAACAGCTCCACTGGATGATCCTATGTTCAGAGCTGCAGTATTTGAACAGTTAGGAGAGAACAGGCTTGAAGCAGCTGTAACTACTGATATATGCGGAAAAACAGAATCTCACTCAACCAGACTTGATAATGAGGCTGTAGATGATATTAAGAAGGCCAGATTGCACAGGAAAGTATCCACAGTTATATTCTTTGAATCCAATGGTGGACGGATTAAAGAAGGAGAAGCTACTGTTCCTGAAATAAGACTTGCAGTGGCAGAACCTTCACTTGATAAAGGGAATATTGAAACAGCCCTGGAAGCACTCACTTCTTCCTGCTATTACCTTTCCGTTGAAAAGAACAGATATAAATTCAGTATAAGACCTAACTTAAATAAACTCCTTGCAGACAGAAGGGCAAATGTTAAAGAAGATAAGATAATGGAACGGGTAAGAGATGAGATAAAGAAAACCTTTGAAGCAGGTGGAGGAGTAATAGATAAGGTTTATTTCCCGGAAAAGAGTAAAGAAGTGCAGGATAGGCCTGTATTATCCCTTAATATCCTTTCTCCTGATCACCCTATGGACGATAAATCTACTTTATCCCTTGTAGAATCTATAATAAAAGAGCATGGAACATCTGCCAGAACATTTAAGAGTGCTCTTCTGTGGGCTATTCCTGAGTCTTCTGCCAATCTTAAAGAAGAGGCCCGCAAGGTTCTTGCCTGGCAGGAAATAGAAAATGAAGCAGAAGAACTTCGACTGGATGACAGTCAGAAACGTCAGCTTTCTGAGAGTTTAAAGAAAGCTGTAAGAGATCTGAAAGAGTGTGTCTGGCGGTCTTATAAGTATGTGGTTCTTCTCGGAAAAGATAATACCCTGAGAATAGTAGATATGGGTCTTGTTCATTCCAGTGCCGCTCCTAATATTACAAATCTTATTATAACCAGATTAAAGCAGGATGGAGATATTGAAGATGCTATAGGACCTAATTTCCTTGTCCGTAACTGGCCTCCTGCTTTTAAAGAGTGGAGTACCAGATCTGTAAGGGATGCCTTTTTTGCTTCTCCTCAGTTCCCCAGGTTACTTCAGCCGGAGAATCTTAAAGATACCATAGCAAGAGGAGTTACGAATAAGAATATAGGTTATGTGGGTAAATTATCTTCCGGTGATTATGAGCCATTTTATTTCGGTGTATCCATAAATAAGGCTGATATAGAGATTTCTGATGATATGTTTATAATCACTGAAAAAACAGCTATGGATAATATAGAACCTCCAAGGCCGGAATCTTTAGATATATCACCTAGAAGTGTTAAACTGGAAACAGGTGAGAGTATTACCTTTACAGCCAGTGTATATGATCAGCATAATAAACCTTTTACTACAGGTAAGGTTGAATGGGATGCTACCGGTGGTACTATAGATGAAAATGGAACATATAAAGCCGGTGAAGACCCTGGAAGTTTCATTATCACTGCCAGATGTGGGAATATTTCTCAGACATTATATATCAGTGTTATAACTAAATCTGATATGCCAGAGACTCCTGTAAATAAACCTGTTGCTACTCCGACTGATGGTACAATTATATGGAACGGTGTTATTACTCCTCAGAAATGGATGAACTTTTATACCAAAGTCCTGGGAAAACATCATGCAAATAAGAGTCTTAAATTAACTGTTCATTTTGAGATTAAGCCTGAAGGTGGAGCAACAGCACAGAATATAGAGGATATCCGTACAGCTTTAAAGGAACTTGGACTGAATGATAGTATAGAAACAGCATAATATAGACCCGGTGGGGCACGTTCAAAAGTTTAAAAGCCAGTAAGAATATACTTATCTTCCATAGTCGTGAGAACCATTTTCAATCCATTATGGGGCGGAATCCTTACTATCAAATGATTCAAAATGGCCTCTTAAGCTTCCCGGTCAGGACGGCTATTGCCACCTCTTCATCACTCATCTCAAGAATCCTGTTAATTGTGCCTTTCTTGATTTCCTCTGACACTGCTATAATATCTTTACACATTTTCCGGTATTTCAACATCTGTCCGGTTAACCGTTCTATGTCCCTGGACTGTTTATCAGTAAGTTTCTCTTTCTTCCATCGGCTGAGCTGCTCATCATAAACCCATGCTCCTTCCAGGTATTTTCTGTGATTGTTTATGGCACGATCTATTATCATGTCATCCAT
>DAIOEN010000206.1:0-12967 GCA_036746235.1 Vulcanimicrobiota bacterium
GATTGGCACCCCACCAGGAACCGTCTTCTACATGTATAACATCTCCTCCTTCGTACTTTTTGACACCGTCTTTATCACTTACAAGTTTCGGTGTCTCAGGAGGATATATTTCCAGGTAATCTTCTATAGTGGTAAGAACAACCCTGCCGGGATATCTGGTTGCAATATCTATGGGAACATTCCTGTGAAATTCTCCGCTGTTTGAGCCGTTATTATCTCCGTCCGATGCAAGAAGTACAAGGAGAGGATGAGCAGGGTCAGTATTATATTGATCGAATTTATTTATTATTTCCTGAATCTTTCCTCCGTCACGATCCTTCTGTATATAAGAAGAAAGGGATCTCTCCTCGGGGACTACAACCATGAGTTCTTCATGTCCCGTGGCAGGATCTATATGTTTTGTATAGTGGGGTCTCAATGCATCAGGTGATACAAGATGCTTTTTGGCAAGATCATTGGGAAGTGTTTCATAACTGTGTGTTCCCGGATTTCTCTTATCACCTTTATTGGGAGGAACAAGACCGTCGGCAGGATTGTTATAATCTAAATTTGCCCTGTCAAAATGGATATTATCCACTTCCGTCCACTTTATACCGGCTTTGTTCAGAGCAGGTATCATCCTTTCCGAGAAAGCCATTTCAGGCGGGAAGAAACCTTTAGAAATCGGACCTCCGAAATGTTCCAGTACGGCAAGCTGATGCATCTGGATCTGTAACAGAATATCTTTGTCGAGATTTATGCCCTTATCATCATGCCCCGTGGCAATAAGTCCCATAAGGGGATGATGGTAACCGAAATTGACAAAATCAAGTCTTTCATTTCCGAGAGCGGTATCTGTTTCATTCCTTACATTTTTATAGTGATCTCCCCAGTTTTTACCCGGCCACATACCTTTTTCCGCTGTTTTATCCATATTTTCCATAAGGGAACCGGAAAAAGAAACCTGTGTGCCGAAAGATGGAAATTCAGGCTTGTTTTTCATTTCATCTATGGGGAAAGCCTCACCGTCTTTATATACTATTCTTCTGTTATCCGCATCTCCTCCTGCCATAACGACCTGCATATATTCAGGCGTATCTGTGGGATGAACACCGGGACGATAGACAGGCTGATGATCATGCCAGTGGACTGCCGCAAATATCTTGCCTGCATTTTTCTCTCTGAATTCTTTTATGAATGCTTCCCTTGCAGGGCCTTTCAGGGTTTTAAGTTTTTCATGAACATCTCTCGCATCTTTGAAAGGATCTGCCTGATCCTGTTTTCTGAGATTTTCAAGGGCACTTTTCATTGATATTTCAGGACTTGAACCATTTTCTGATTTTATAAAACCATCTTTTATATTTCCAGTTAACTCATCTCCGGAAGATTTCCCAGATTTCACGTTTTGATATAAATTACTGTTAGCAGTAAGGTTTAATCTCTCTATAGAAGCCATAATAAGGAACCTCCCTGTGAAAATTTTCTGTCAAACAGACAAATATATTATATTACCTGATAAAGACAAATTCAATAAAAACATGTTAAAAATATGTTAAATAAAATTAATTTACAGTTTTCAGTTAAATTTCTCAATAAATACAGGTGTTATATCAATTAAGTTTACAAATAAATAATTTAATTTACATCCTGTTACAGCTATGATGGTCATGACCATATATGTTTCAGAACATACAATTTTACAGGAATTTCATTAATTTATATAGAATAAAATAAATTCAAAGGTTTTTAAGGAGGTACATATATTGAAAAAATTATTCTACTTATTATTTATTTTATTTTTATTAAGTATTTTACCATGTGGCTGTGGTGAAAATGTAAATACTATTTCAATTCCAACGCCGCAGGGAAATGCAAAAATTGAAGGTATAGTATCAGATTCTGAGCAGGGCTCACCTCTCTCTTCTGCCGTTGTTACCATTAAAGAAACAGGTCAAAAGACTACCACGAATTCGGAAGGTAAATTTTCCATCGCCCTGCCAGGAGGTACCTATACTGTTATTCTGGATAAAGAAGGATACGGAGAATCGAAAGCCCAGTCGGTTAAAGTAGCTTCCGGTGCTGCAACCACTGTTGATATGATCGAAATGCCCCTTGTAAATCCTTCCTGGGAAAAAACTTCTCCTGTGATAAATATTTCCGGTATAAGTGACGGAGAAGTTATAGACAGTGTGAAAAATGTAACAGTTAATGTTCAGGGGAATAATGATATAAAACTTATAAAGTTCAGATTGGGGAATAAATACGGCGACCCGTATATAACAGTCTGGGATCAGTCTTCTCTTACCACCAGTCTTAATCCATCTTTAATTCCACCTGATGGAACATATATAAATATATATGCCTGCGATGAAAATAATAATATTTCTGAAATCACTATGGTTTTGAAAGGATCATCATCAGCCATTGCTCCGCCTTCGAAAGCTCCTGACGGGGTATATGCCCAGTCTTATACCTTCGGGGAAGCACCTGCCAGTGCTAAAGGCAAAGCACTTCTTCCGGGAGGGAAATTAATCGAATTATCGTCCATCCCCACCGGAGCAAGCTGTTTTGTTAGTATTTGCTGGAACGGAGTTGAAAACGCTTCCGGTTATAAAATATCCAGAGCCACCGGCCAGACAGGGCCTTTTAGTCCTGCAGGAATAACTTTGCCCAGGGAGCAGAAGCAAAAGGAATATAACTTTACAGACTGGGATCCTGCCTTCACAAAACCGGGACAGACCCTTTATTATCAGATTACTCCTTATAATTCGGGAGGGACAGGACCAACCAGTTCAACTACTCCTGAATTAACAGTTCTGGATGTGTTTAAAGTCAATCTGGTTTCTCCTGATAATGAACTGGTATCAACCGGGCCAGCTCTTTCCTGGTCTTATAATAACCCTGTAGGAGAAAAAAGAGAATATGATGTATATATACTGGAACAGAATGGAAGCAATGTAAAAACCTGGAAGACAACCATTACCAGTAATAGCTCCAGTGAAACATCTGTAACTGTACCGATGGGAAAACTCGAAGTAAATACTGTTTATCAATGGGATATAGATGCCATGGCCTGTGGCTCAAATTCTGAATACGGATATCTTGCTTATTCCAGTCCCAGACTTGACCTGATAGGAGCCAATAACGGTCGGTTTACATTTACTACGAGACCATAAAAGAAAGGACAGTGACTATGAGAAAAACTATTATAACCTTTACGCTTTTAATAATTTTATCATTCCTTACAGGCTGTGGAAACAGTAATGTCGGAATAATACCTCAGCAGGAAATCACTCAAATAAAAAATACCCTCCCGGATCCTATGGCTCTTCCTGGCAGTGATGAAGAACTCGGCCCCCATAAAGAAGGAGAAATAATTGTTCGATATAAAAAAGGCCTGTTACCTGAAGAAATTGCTAAAAGTTCAGGAGGAACTTTAATAGATAAATTTACAATAGGAGACAATCTCTATTTAACACTTCGTATATCTTCCGGGAAATCCATAGTAAAATCAATAGAAAATTTACGAAATTCCGATGGAATAGTTTATGCAGAACCAAATTATAAATGCCATACCTGTATTATTCCGGATGATACCTTCTATAACAGGCAATATGCTCCTCAGCATTGTAACGCCGAAGCAGGATGGAATATAAACCGCGGTGACCCCAATCTTATTATTGCAATAATTGACACAGGCGTTGATGGCCAGCACAGCGAATTTTCCGGCAAAATGGTAGACGGTTATGATTTTTGTAATAATAAAGCCCTGATCGGAACAGAAAACAACGATGACGATGGTCATGGAACTCATTGTGCCGGTATAGCTGCGGCGAAAGGTAATAATGGAAATGGTATAGCCGGTGTTGCCTGGAATTGTAAGATAATGCCGGTTAAAGTCCTGGATGGCGGCCCTGACGGCAATAATAATGTAGCCAGAGGGATAGAGTGGGCAAGATTACATGGTGCTAAAGTAATAAGTATGAGTCTCGGCTATTATACATATTCACAAACCATGTTCGATGCCATTCAAAAAGCCCTTGATAACAATATAACAATTGTTGTAGCAATGGGAAACGATGGGAATGACCAGGTCGAATTTCCTGCAGGAAATCAGGGAGTAATTGCTGCAGGTGCAATTGACGGCTATGATCGTAAAACCTCTTTTTCTACTACAGGAAGTCATATTTCCATATCCGCTCCGGGATACCACATATATTCAACATTTTTAGAAAAGGGATATACTTATATGAATGGAACTTCTATGTCGACACCTTTTATTGCAGGAGTATGTGCCCTTATACTGTCAGCCCATCCTGAATTAACACCTGATGAAGTAAAAAGCCAGTTAGAAGAGACTGCCACAGATCTTGAAACTCCCGGCTGGGATAAAAACACAGGATGGGGGAAACCGGACATTGAAAAAGCTCTGGGAAGAGTTCTTCCCGGCAAATATGGGAAAATAAAAGTTTCTACAGTCCCTCCCCGTAAGGGACTATCCCTGGTTCTATTTGACAGTAATAATAAAATGATAAGTCCAGGTGTTACAAATGAAAATGGGGTGGCTTACTTTTATTCAATTCCTTCCGGTTCCTATATAGTAAAAGCTTTTGATGCGTTTAAAGGAGAACTCAAAGAGACTGCTCTGGATGTTAAATCAGGCACCCTCAGCGAAGCCACTGTCGAAGGTTTTTATACACCTTCATATCAGAGTTTCAGTTCAGGAGATATTAATCTATCAATACCTGACAATTCCCCGGAGGGAATCACCTCTGCTATAAGGGTAAGTAATACAGGTACTGTAGCCGATGTGAGGATTATAATTAATATTACTCATCCTTCCGATCCTGATCTTACCGCTTATCTTACAGGGCCTGATAAGACGCAGATTACCATTTTTGAAAGAGCAGGTAGATTCTCAGGAGATGATATCCGGAATTTTGTAAATACTATTTTCGACGAACAGGCTCTGATATGGATTATCGATGGAGTGCCTCCATTTTCCGGGAAATTCAAGCCTCAGGAACATCTTACAGTTTTCAGAGGTAAAAATGCCGGTGGAGATTGGACATTAAAGATAGCAGACACAGTTGAAGATAATACTGGTACACTTAATAACTGGGTAATAGAAATCGGAGAATAATTTATAGCCATCAGCTATCAGCAGTCAGCAAAACAATGAAGAGTGGAGTGTGGTTATAAATCCCTTCACCCTTCACAGATCACCCTTCACGAATTGTATTAATTTTTCTTCTCACCATTATTTTTGCCTGCTATAAAAAGAAATATACAGAATGAAAGAAGAGCTATAAAGATCCAGATAATTCCTATGGGAACAGACAGCTTCTGCCATCCGAGAGACTGTGCTATATAATCTGCATCACTTCCTATATTGGTTCTGCTTATAAGGTCTTCCTTTATATCTATTATGGCATAAAGACAGCTTGTCATGCCGATGAATTTCATAACAAGATCCAGTATATAATTACCGGCCTTATAAGAAATAATAATAAGGCTTATACCGAAGAGAAGAGTAAAAAAGAATCCGAACATATTTCTTACATAGAAAATAGAAAGGATTACCAGAAAAGCACCT
Organism: Vulcanimicrobiota bacterium; assembly: GCA_036746235.1. Lineage (GTDB taxonomy): Bacteria > Vulcanimicrobiota > SpSt-956 > SpSt-956 > JAKJGF01 > CALARM01. The sequence goes on from DAIOEN010000206.1 coordinate 5,576, forward strand.
ATAATTATTCCCATAATATTATCATATTTAGTCTTTGCAGCAAGTATAAGGATCAAACCTCCCCAGAATATGCTGCCGAGATAACCGGCACTGGCAGTAAGAAAAAGATTTCCTCCTCTGAAATAACAGACCCCCCCCACACGATAGTCTATTTCAATTCTGTCTATCTGTCCACCTGTGATTACTGCCATAAGGCCATGACTGACTTCATGAAGTATGACAACAAATAGTTTTATCGGATATATTAAAGGTGTGTCCCAGAATATAAAAGCAATGAGAAACATAAGAAAGAGTATACCAATGGTTTTAAAATCTATAAAATTTAAAAAGGCAGGTGTTTTTTTTTGTTCCATAAAGAGTGCCTCCTAAAAAAGAACTTTTAATAATTATACCATAATTTCCTGCAATAATATTAAAGGGAGAAAAAGATAAAAAAAGAAATATTTATATGAGAATTGTGAAGGGTGAAAAGTGAAGAGATGAACGCATTATCATTCTTCACTGTGACCACCTGGTCATGGCAGTTGTTATGAGGATTTTTACAATAAGAAAGGTAAAAAAAATGATTAATATAAGTAAATTATACTGCGGAGAAGAAAGCAGCGGAGACAGGATAAGATATGGTCAAAATTTTCATGGCAAATCCTCCACTGTAAGTGAAACAATCCCGGCCCATGCTTCTGAAAGAAAACCTGTTACCGTATGGAATATTACCAGAACATGTAATCTGAAATGTATTCACTGTTATACAGATTCCCATAATAAAGCATATACAGATGAACTGACTACAGAAGAAGGAAAAGTCCTATTAAAAGACCTGGCAGATTTCAGAGTTCCTGCCATATTGTTTTCCGGCGGAGAACCTCTTATGAGAAAAGACCTGTTTGATCTGTCAGATTATGCCAGTTCCCTGGGACTGAGAGCAACTCTTTCAACAAATGGAACACTTATAACAGAAGCTATGGCTAGAAAAATAAAAGAATCAGGCTTTACCTATGCAGGTATAAGCCTTGACGGTATTGGAGAAGTAAATGACAGGTTTCGCGGCTCTAAAGGTGCATTTCAGGAAGCTGTTAAAGGTTTCAGGAACTGCCGGGCTGTCGGGCAAAAAGTAGGACTCCGTCTTACTCTTACAGGGCATAACTATAAAGATCTTGAAAAAATTTTTGATTTTATAGAAGAAGAAGGTATAGAAAGAGCATGTTTTTATCACCTTGCCTATTCCGGAAGGGGACGACATATTTCAGAAGATGATCTTTCCCCGGGAGAAACAAGAAATGCACTGGATATAATTATAAAGAGAACAGAAGATTTTCATAAAAGAGGAATTACAAAAGATATACTCACAGTGGCAAATCATGCAGACGGCATATATGTCTATCTGAAACTTTTAGAAAAAGGGCTTAAAGAAAGAGCCGATGAAACATTAAAACTTCTTTCCTGGAACAGAGGAGGCATGTACAGTTCCGGCGTGGGAATTGCCTGTATAGATTTCCAGGGAGAAGTTCATGCCGATCAATTCTGGATGCATTACAGTTTTGGGAATATAAGGAATAAACCTTTCAGTACCATATGGACAGATACGTCAGATCCTCTTATGGCAGGGCTCAAAGAGAGAAAAAAATTAATTAAAGGCCGTTGTTCCCGATGTAAATGGCTGGACATATGCGGTGGCTCTATGAGAGTAAGAGCCGATGTATTTTACGGAGATCCATGGCAGGAAGATCCTGCATGTTATCTTACTGATGAAGAAATTTTTTAACATGACCCGTAACAGGTGGTTCACGTGTCGGGTTAAAGAGACCCAAAAACCAAAAACTGAAACCCGAAACCCGGAACCTGATATATAAAATCACCTGTCATTTTTAAAGGCAATATTTCTGGATTCTACTTTATTCCTGTGTTATAATTATTATCTGAATTTTAGATTCAGTCAAATATGTATATGAAAGCCTCGCGTGACGCGTGACGCGTCACGCGTCACGAACCAAACAGGGAGGCCGGGCTGTGTCTTTCTTCTGTAATAATTGCGGTAACGGAAATGAAGAAGGTGCTGAAATTTGCAGTAATTGTCAGTCACCATTACAGGATTTATTTCCGCCGGGCCCGCTCAGGGAAGAAACGTTACTTCAGAATCGCTACAAAATTCTTGCACATATAAGAAGCGGAGGAATGGGCTCCGTATATAAAGGTCTGGATATTACATTAAACAGTATATGTGCTATAAAAGAGCTGTCTCCTCCTTCCGGAAACGCTCAGAGACAGAAAGATGCAAAGGAGTGGTTCTACAGAGAAGCCAAGATTCTGGCAGGTCTTGATCATGCAAATCTTCCGAAAGTTTATGATTATTTTGTCACCAATAATCGCTATTATCTGGTAATGAATTTTATAGACGGAGAAGATCTGGAAACAATATTAAATCAAAAAGGTAATCCCGGTTTACCTGAAGATAAAATCATCGAATGGTCAAAACAGATATTGAAAGTCCTGGATTATCTTCATAGCCAGGATCCTCCCGTAATATACAGAGATCTGAAACCTGCAAATATTATGATTCATAAAGACGGCAGGGCAATGCTTATTGATTTCGGCATAGCGAGAACAGTCAATCAGGGGAGCCGTACACAGAAAACTGCCATAGGAACACTCGGTTATATATCTGAAGAGCAATGTCAGGGAGAACCGGAACCACGTTCCGACATATATTCACTTGGAGCTACAATGCATCATCTCCTTACAGGTGAAAAACCTCTTCCTTTTAAACTTGAGCCTATAAAAAATATCATATCAGGTATAACACCTGCACTTGACCATATTGTTATGAAAGCTGTAAATAATAAAATTTCTCTCAGATATAAAAATGCACATGCCATGCTGGAAGCACTGGAAAAGGTAGAAAAACAAAAAACCGGGCCGGGATTTATCAGAAAAATATGGAATATATTAACTTCCAGAAAGGTTATTTTATCTATTCTTATATTTTTTCTTGTCCTTTTTGTTATAACAGGGATAGCTGTATATAACGTATCCAGATTATACAGTTCTGACTGGACATTGAAGGAGAGTGGAACAGAAGAAAATCTGAACAGAGTTTATTTTACAGATCTTAATAACGGATGGATTGCCGGAGACAACGGTATAATTTTACAGACTGTCGATTCGGGAGAAACATGGAAAAAACAAAAGAGCAATACAAAAGCAGATCTGAAAGGCATTTATTTTACAGATTCTATGAGGGGATGGGCAGTAGGTAAGAAATGGGAAAAAGGAAAATGCCAGGGAGTTATCTTACTTACCAGAGACGGAGGAATTACATGGGAAAAAAAGGATGGTAAAAATTCGGAAAATTTCGAGGAAGTTGATATGGTAGATATAAATAATGCCTGGGCTTCAGGAGAATCCGGCAGAATATTCCATATTACATCAGATGGTGTCTGGACAAAATATGATACTGAAGCATCAGGAACTTCCAATCAACTCAGCTTTATCAGTCCTTTTGAGGGATGGTTCTCTCTACAGGTAAAAAGCGGCAAAAACGAATACTCTGCAAGAATACTTCACACAAAAGACGGAGGCAAAAGCTGGGAAGGACGGAATATAGATGCCCTTGCCGTAATAACTGGCATGGATTTTATTGATTCTGATAACGGATGGATTACAGGATTTGAAACAGAAAAAGCCAGCAGACTCACATGGGCCATTTTTCATACAACCGACGGAGGCATTACCTGGAACAAACAGTACAGTGAAGGGTTTATATGTCTTTATAATGTTCAATTTATGGATAAATACTGCGGATGCATTATGGGACTCGGGAAAGAGGCATTATTTGGCCTGGGAATAAGTTATCTTTCTACGACAGACGGGGGACAGACATGGAAAAAAGAGAATTCCCTCTATCTCACAGGCAGTGATTTTTATTTCGTAGATCCCTTCAATGGATGGACTGCAGGTAAAAGAGGAAATATATTGAAACATTCGCAGTGAGTAGTGAATAGTGAGTGGAAACCACGCGTAAGGCGTGACGATTATAGTGAAAAGGAATAATATTTATGAAATATATTATACAAAATTATTTAAAAGCTGAAAGATATTTGGAATCTTTACTGAATCTTTCTATAGTAAAGAAGGTGCCATGTGGTAAAAAACCGGACCATATAGGAGACAAAACCTATGAGGAATATTTTAGAGATGAAGGAGTTTCAAAAGAAGAAATACGGGATGGAATGGGATTGAAAAGAATGAAGTCCCTTATGGAAAAACTTAACCATCCCTATAAAAACCTGAAGGTTCTTCATATTGCAGGAACAAGCGGCAAAGGTTCTGTGTCTATTATTGCCCATGAAATACTGAAAAATATGGATCTCACGGTTTCTCTCTACACATCGCCTCACCTTACCCTTGCTATGGAAAGGATAAAACTGAACAATCATCTTATAGGCCCCGAAGATTTTATAAGGCATCTGAAAACAGTAAAACAGGCTACTGATGATATGTATGAACATGATATATACGGCCCTCCTTCCTATCATGAAACAATTTTCTCTACGGCACTGTTATATTTTACGGAAGAAAAACCTGACCTGTCAGTAATAGAAACAGGACTGGGATGGGAAAATGATTATACAAAAATACTTCCCTCTTCCCTGGTTTCTGTTATTACAAACATATCTTTCGATCACATGGATTACCTGGGCGATACCCTTTCATCCATTGCATCTCATAAAGCAGATATAATAAGTCCTAAAAGTATCTGTATAACAGGATGCAGAGATGCTTCGCTGGTAGAAATAATAGAGGCAAAGGCATTAAAAAAACATTCTCAATTACTGGCAATAGATAGGGACTATAATATACAAATAATTGCTAGAAACACATTTAATTATAAAAGCAGATATAATACGTATAAAGAGCTGGAACTTTCTCTTCCAGGTGTACATCAGATAGAGAATGCAGGAACTGCCATTGCGGCAGTTGAGCAGATATTATTGATGAACGGCCTTGATCTGGATGAAGATACAGTGAAAAACTCTTTAAAAGAAGTGAAAATACCGGGAAGAATTGAAGTTATAAGCAAAAATCCTTATGTCATAATAGACGGTGCCCACAATCCCGCAAAAATGGAAGTACTGAGCAAATCGCTGAAAAATGATTTTTCCTTTGATAAACTTATAGTAATACTCGGCGCCATAGAGGGAAAAGACATAAAAGTAATGCTCGAACATATTGTTCCTCTGGCGGACCTGATAATAGCAACATTACCGAGAGTAGCGGGAAGAGTCTCAGTAAGTCCCAGACAGATTGTATCAGTCATAAAAGAACTGGGAGGTAAAGCCATAATCAAACTCGATCCTTTTGATGCACTGGACTACGGTTTATCCGTAACAGGAGAAAAAGATCTGTTATGTATAACAGGCTCTCTGTATCTGGCAGGAGAATTACGGACTCAATGGGTAAGTAAAGAGGATATTATTACAGTGAGCAGTGATCAGTTAACAGTTACTATATAAAATTACGTCTCACGCATCATGTATGATAACTGTTTACTGCTTCAATAAAATCTCTGTTTTACGCAGTTCTCTTGCTACATCTCTACCCTGTAATCTTATCATCAGTATTATACCGAGAAAAGCAAGACCTGTTGCAAGATAGAGGCTTATTATGATATTTCCGCAGAGTTTTATCAAAACAGGAGCCAGCAAACTTCTTACCCCCATAAGAGTATAGCGGACACCTACATAACTTTTACCTATATTATCATTCCCCGTACTCTGAAGAAGATAATTCATAAAGAGTATATCCCAGGCATTCCAGCACATGCCTGCAATAAAAGAAGCCATACAGAGGGGATATATGTTATGTGCCAGTATATATAAAAGAGAAATAAATGGCACCATAGAAAGAACTATTTTGAAAGACGAAAAATTGACTCTTCCTACATTAATACGTCCCCATATATATAGAAATATTATCCCCCCTGCGGAACTCATAACGCTCAGGAGTCCTACGGCGGAATTGGAAAGTTTCACTATATCTACCTGAAACAGGGGATATACTCCTATACCTATGAGATTTGCAAGGCCTATAATAAATTCTACAGAGTAAAGATAGAGCAGTACAGGGCTTGTAAGAATATTCTTTAAACTCTTTGATACTGCCTTTAATTCATGAAGAGAATTCTCACCATTTCCATTTGTAGAAATAATGGTTAATCTGCCAAACATCAGGGAAGAAATTACTCCCATCATTCCTCCTACCGGAAAAACCAGCTTATAACTGTAAAATCCTCCCATATCCAGTAGTGTTCCTCCGGCAGCGGCACCGACAAGGGTGGATATAATAGCTATGGCACGTACATATCCCATAGCCTGACTTCTGTAACTATCAGGATAAACACCTTTCATCACCGCACTGTAAGGAGAAATGGAAACTGCTTCACCCAGAAAATAAATATAGAATAATATGATAAGTATAAAAGGATCTTCTATAAAAAAGGTAAAAATCAAAATACCTCTTGAAAAAACTGTTGGTACAACACACCATAAAAGTTTATTGCCCCCTGTAGACATATAACCCCAGAAGAGAGTGGTTAAATTTGCTATACATGGGCCCAGGGCAATAAAAGCTACCAGAAGAGGGCCGCCATGAAGACGCCTCAATATTACACCGGTAAAAGCAATAACCAGACCCTGCAATAATCCCCAGAAAATACCTGCTATGGAATCAATCAGGTAATTTCTTCTCATATGTTCGGGAAACTGATTTATATGAATCATAATTTCTAACTCTAGAAAAAGAATAAATATATTATTTTAACATAAAATACTAAAAAATCAACTTTTACAAATCAAGTTTTTTTTTGAACTTATAAGAAACTACGTTAATTTATAATTTTTTGCTGAATAGAACTGAATTAAATAAAAAAGAGCGGTCTTTCGACCACTCTTTTTTATTAGAACAGGTACAACTAATTCAATTCAAACCAGCTTCCAACCCTGACAGAGAAACCATCGGGTCTTACATCAGACAATCTGCGCCACCCGCTGGAATCATGGATAAAAATCTTATTTCTTTTCCCTTTAATACTGATGGAATAATTCTTATTGGCATCTCCGTCAGACTCTTTATGAAAATTCATTCCAAGTAAAGTACCCTTTATAAACATATCTTCCGGTGCTTCCGTTACTTCCTTTTTCTTTGATTTTATAGCTCCTCCAAGGGCTCCATCTTCTTTAAAATCTTCGATACATACGTCATCACTGGAATAAAGATAGCCATTTATATTATATTTGCCCTGTTCTGTAGTCTGTATATACAGATCATCATCTGAAACGGAGAGAATTTCATTGCTATTTATACCGTCATATACATATGCAATCTTGCCCTTAGAAA
>DAIOEN010000207.1:0-12738 GCA_036746235.1 Vulcanimicrobiota bacterium
CAGACCAGAAATTACCTGATTTATCATCTTTAAATATTCTTTTCCTCATAAAAATGCCTCCCTATATCAGTGATCAGTGACCAGTGACCAGTGACCAGTGACCAGTTATTAGAGAGGATAAGTTATCTATACCGGTCACTGCTCACTGATTACTGTTCACTGTAAAGCCTGTTCCACTACTTCTGCAAGATCGATTACTTTCAGTTCCTTCTGTTTTGATTTCAGTCCGTCTTCGAACATAGTAAGGCAGTAAGGACATGCGGTGCATATCTTTTCTGCTCCTGTTTTGAGAGCATCTTCCGTTCTTGTCTCATTAATCCTTGTGCCCAGATGTTCTTCCATCCACATTCTTCCGCCACCTGCACCACAGCAGAAACTTTTTTCTCCGGCTCGTTCCATTTCCAGGAGTTTAATACCTGATACAGATTTCAGTATTTCTCTGGGAGAACTGTAGATTTCATTATGTCTTCCGAGATAACATGAATCATGATAGGTCATCGATGTATTGACAGGTGTTTTAGTCTTTATTTTACCATTCTTTATCAGTTCATGTATAAATTCGGAATGATGAACCACTTCATAATTGCCTCCGAACTGAGGATAATCTTTCTTAAGAGAATTCATACAATGAGGACACATGGTTATTATTTTCTTTACATTGTAATTATTTAATATCTCCACATTTTCCTGTATCATCATCTGTGCAAGATATTCATTGCCCATTCTTCGTGCCGTTTCGCCACAGCATTTTTCTTCAGTTCCCAGTATGGCAAATTTTACATCTGCAGCTTTCAGTATTTTTACAAGGGCAGTTGTAACCTTTTTATTTCTGTCATCAAAGGAACCGGCACATCCGACCCATAAAAGATAATCTACAGAACCATCTTCTGCCATAGTTTTCACATGAAGATCATGTGCCCAGTCAGCACGGGATGCAAACCCTATACCCCAGGGATTGGAATTATTTTCCATATTGGTAAAACAGCGCTGAACCTCCGGTGACATAGAGCTTTCATCCAGAACAAGGGTTCTTCTCATATCTATAATTTTATGAATATGTTCTATAAATACAGGACATGCCTGCTGACATCCCATACAGGTTGTACATGACCATATAACATCTTCAGGAATTACTTCACCTGCAAGTTTTGTTGTAAGTATTGCAGGCTCTTCTTCTCCCTCTTTCTTACCGTTCTTTTTCAATAATTCAGGCCCTTTTTTCTTGAGATGTCCCTTCAGGTCATGAATCATTTTCCAGGGAGAAAGAGGTTTTCCAGTAAGATAGGCAGGACAGTTTACCTGACATCTGCCGCATTCCGTACATGCATAGAGGTCAAGCAACTGCTTCCATGTAAATTCTTCAATTTTCGTAATACCAAAGGTTTCTCTGTTTTCATCTTCCAGATCCAGTTTTGTAAGTTCAACCTTCGGTCTGAAACTTCTAAAGAATATATTCGGTATTGACCCCAGCAGATGAAGATGTTTTGAATAAGGTATATACATAAGAAAAACCAGTATGACAATATTATGAAGCCACCAGAAAAATCTTTCCATAGGGTAAGAACTGACAGATGATAATAAATTACCGGCAAAAGCAGACACAGGTATGAAGGAAACATGTTGAGAAAGAACACCGTTTGTATCCAGATTCATCTGAACACCACGCTCTGCAAACATGGCAAATATAAGTATTGTTATAAGACCAAGTACTATAAAAGCATCGACTTTTGCAGAAGGATCATCTATCTTCAGTCTTTCAGGTTTCAGGATAAATCTTCTCACAAGAGATACTGCAATGGCACCGAGAACCAGAACTCCGAAGAGATCCTGGAGGGCCAGTAACAGGCTGTACAGGGGCCCTGAAAATGAAAAGGATATCTTATTATAAAAACCATTCAGAAAACTCTCTGCCGTACCTATAGAAAGTACTATAAACCCCCAGAATATAATAAAATGGCCTATACCGGCAATTTCTTTTATTACTCTCAACTGACCGAATACATACAGGATAACCGATTTTATTCTTTCAGGAATATTATCAAACCTGTCCTCTTTTTTTCCAAGACGTAAAAATTTGTAAAGTCTGTATGCAGAATTAAGAAAAACCGTTACTGCAATAAGTGTTAAAACAAATAATATAATATTTTCGGGAAACATAATTTTTTAGAATATATACTCCTTTCGTTTATATGAGAATCGTAACGCGTGACGCGTAACAGGTGGTTTGTGATGTGTGATGCATGATACATGTTTTCACCGGTACCGGGCAACCACAGGGGGTTGCCCCTACTTTTCACTTTTCACTCTTCACCATTAAAGATCTTCCGCTACCTGTTTAAAAGCTTCCAGAATATAAGGGTCAAAATGACCTTTCATATTCTCCATTATTTCAAGAGCCATTTCCTTTGTAAAAGCCTTCTTCTGTCCCTTCTCATCTATTCTGTAAACCCTCTCGGTAGTGAGAGCACTGAAGACATCTGCCACTGCAAGTATCCTGGACAGAAAAGGTATATCTTCTCCTTTTAATCCGTCAGGATAGCCTGTTCCGTCATACTTTTCATGATGATGTCTGATAAGAAGAGCTATTCGTTCGAAACCGGGCAGGTCATCGAAGAAGATGGCACTGTCTACAGGATGTTTCTTTATGATTTCAAATTCCCATGGTTCCAGTTTCCTCGGCGCATTTAATATATTATCAGGAACTTTTATCTTGCCTATATCATGAAGTGTTGCAGCTATTTCCAGATCGTTTAAATCATTTTTATTCAGTTCCATTTTCTTACCTATGGCAAGGGCTATTCTGGTGGTATCTCTGCTGTGTTTTCCTGTATAAGCATCTTTACTGTCAAGGGCCTGGTTTATAATTTCCATATAGAGTAACTGGGTTTTTATATTTTTATTTTTTATTTTCTCAAGTATTTTTCCCAGAGTCGCTACAATATCGGGGTTATAAACAGTACCGCTTTTCTCCTCTATTCTAATAAAAGCTTCTTCAGAAGAAAGACCCAGGTAGTCAAAATGTACCATTTCCTGATAATCATTTGCCACCTTTAGAATCTGAGCTCCTATAGGCATTAAACTGTAATTATCTTCCTCCATATATTTAATAAAATCTATTTCATCTTTCATGGTTTCAATAGAACTTATTATTTTAATGGAATGACCGGGATATTCTTTTATTTTTGCCATCTCTTCTTCAGTCAGAGCTTCACCTTTCCGGTGTTTTCTAACTATTGATTCATCAAGGGATATTTTACCTACTTCATGAAGATAGGCTGCCATCTGAATATCCTGGCTCAGATAGGGACATAATATATCACACATTTCCTTTGCCAGGATAGCCGTTTCTTTACAGTGTTCAACCTGTGATTTTCCACCTGCAGCACTGTTGAGTTTAAAAATAAGATCCAGTATTGGTATATCATTTTCCTGACGTTTCCATAGAGCAACATTTTTATGTTTTTTAGTGTAATCTTCACTCATAGAAACTCTGTTAGAGGCAAGTTTTTCTATCTCTTTTTTAAATTTCGGTATTTTTTTTATCAAATCATGGAAATCACTCCTTGTGAGTTCCAGTAATACAGTGCCGGTAATAGCAGTTATAGTAGCTTCTCTTTTTTTATTTTTCTGGAGAAGAGCTATTTCTCCGAAAGCTTCGCCGGGATTTAAATAGGATAATACAATATCTTCACCTGAAGAAGTTTCTCTTGAAACCTGTATATGACCGGACATTATAAGATAAAAAGTATGCCCTTCGTCACCTTCTTTTATTATTATATCGCCCGGTTTATATATTCTTTTATTAAATCTTTTTACTATAATATCCATTTCTTCAGAACTGAACTCAGAAAAGAAAAGGAATTTAAAAAGCTGGTTTACTATAATATTATTTAAAGAAAGTATTTCCTGCATATTTCATAACTCATTTCAAAACAGGGGTACTTTCGTACCCCTGTAAATTTTATAACATCTTTTTCAATTCCTGTGCCAGAGCCGGTACCACCTGATAAACATCTCCTACAATGCCGTAATCGGCAATCTGAAAGATATTTGCTTCACTGTCTTTATTTATGGCTACTATACATTTGGCAGCAGACATACCTACAAGGTGCTGTATCGCTCCCGATATACCACAGGCTATATAAAGTTTCGGGGCAATAACTTTACCTGTCTGCCCTACCTGATGACTCTGTTCTATCCAGTCAGAATCTACTGCCGCCCTTGAAGCTCCCATAGCTGCATTCAGAACCGATACAAGTTCTTCAACTGTTTTGAAGCCTTCCTTTTTGCCGAGACCTCTGCCTCCGGAAACTACTATATCGGCTTCTGCCACATCAAGTTCCTGTTTTTCACCTTTTCTCACTTCCAGTACCTTTACTTTTACAGGTTCTGTAAGATTTAAAGGACGTTTTTCCACCTGACCTTTTCTGGAACTATCCATAGCTCCAAGGGGCAGAGTATTCGGTCTTACAGTAGCTATTTGAATGGCTTCCGTAAGTGTTACTCTTGTTAAAACTTTACCTGTATATATAGGTCTTGTGAGAATAAGTCTTCCATCATTATTTAATTCCAGTTTTATACAGTCAGATGCAAGACCTGCACCGACTTTTGCAGATAATCTTGCTCCCAGATCCCTTCCGGATGTGGTGGCACCGAGTAATACTATTGCAGGAGATTTCTCTTTTACTATACCTGCAAAAATCTGAGAATAAGTATCTGTGTTATAACCGGCAAGGGAAGGATCATCTACGAGATATACCTTATCTGCGCCATATGCGGCAAGAGTGTCTGCCAGTCCTTCCACACCGGCCCCTATAAGAACCGCTCCTACTTCCGAACCGGATTTATCGGCAAATCTTCTTCCTTCACTTACAAGTTCTAAAGTTATCTTTGGTAAAATTCCATCTCTCTGTTCTGCAAATATTAAAATTCCCTGTGACATATGTTCACCATCTTTCTCTATATTACTTTAGCTTCTTCTTTCAAGAATTTAGCAAGTTTTGCAGCTGCCTCAGCAGGTTCAACATCTTTAAGTATTGTCCCTGCTACTCTTGTAGCAGGTAAAGTCATATCAACTATTTTAACCTTCGGTGTAGTATCAACTCCCAGGGTTTTTCCGTCTATTACGTTAATAGTTTTCTTTTTTGCTGCCATCTTTCCTTTAAGTGAAGGATATCTCGGTTCATTCAGACCTTTTTGTGCCGTAAACAGTGCCGGCAAACTTACTTCCAGAACTTCAATACCGCCTTCAATCTGACGGTGCAGTTTTGCACCTGTTGCGGTAATTTCTGCCTTTATTACAACAGGAACCTGTGGAATGCCGAGAAATTCAGCAATCATCGTTCCTACCTGGGCAGCATCGTCATCAATGGCATGTTTTCCGCATATTATAAGATCATAACCGTTATTTTTTATGACCTGTGCCAGAACCCCTGCTGTGCCGAGAGGATCAATATTTTCAAAGCTATCAGACCAGATTCTTATTCCATTATCCACACCTCTGGCAAAACACTCTCTGATCGACTGATCCACATCAGGAGGCCCCACTGTAATAACAGTGACTTCTCCTCCGACTTTTTCTTTTACCCTCAGAGCTTCTTCAAGGGCAAACTCATCATAAGGATTAATTATGAATTTCACATCTTTAGTATCGATACTACTGGATCCCGCTTTTAACTTTATTCTCGTCTCTGTATCGGGAACCTGCTTGATACAGGCTATTATTTTCATTCTTTTTCCTCCTTAATTTTTTATGGTCTATTTCACTGACATGAGAATGTCATAAATGATTTCATCTATATTGTATTCAGGCATTTGTAAAAGAAAATAATTCGACGGTTGAGATGATTAACCTTCTCCAATATAAAAGTTATTATAAAATCGTTACGCGTAACGGGTGACACGTGACGGTAGGACGGTTTCTAATTACTGCCACGATAAGATTTACTTACAGGAACATATACAGGAACATATAAAGGATAAAAGTAACCCTGTGAAGAATATAAAATTTTAAAAGAAATATTTCAGTAAGTTTCACAACTATTTACAATTTATTTATGAAGATACAGGTAAATATAAACAATATAAAATCTCTCTGTATACATCTACTAATAGCAGGTGTGCCTTTACTGTTTTATATTAATCATGAGAACCCTTTCATGGCTATAAAATGGACATATTTCAGGATAATTCTTCTTTTTATGATTTCCATCTCTTTAATAGACACAATAAAAAAAGAAGAAATAGTAATTTATAATATTAAAATCACTGTACCTGTCATAGTATTTATCTTATGTGCATCCCTGTCTTACTCTTATACATTTGCTACAGGCATGAATTTCGTAGCATTTACAGGTTACGTGAATATAGTATGTATGATAATATTTTTCTCTATCATAGTAAATTATTATCTATCTGAACCTGTAACATATCATATGAGAACAGCAATTATAGTATTTTCTATTATATCTGTTTACGGTATATGTCAGCACTTCGGCCTGGACCGGTATGAATGGATTCAAAAATCATCAAATTTCGAAAGTATTTCCACTATAGGCAATTCAAATCTTCTTGGACTGTTTCTTAATATAGCATGGCCCCTCCCTGTAGTGTACGGAATATATTCACGTCATATGGCAGAAAAAATTCTTTATTTTCTGTCTTCAATATTAATTTTAATCTGCCTTTACTTTACCTATTGTCGTGGTTCTATTCTGGCCCTTTTACTGTCTCTGCCTTTCTGGTTATTAATATTCAAAGTTAAAATAAAAAAAATTTTAATATATATCCTGATCATAATAATTCCTTTAATGTCTGTCGGAATTTTATACAGAGAAACCATCATGCCGGAAATAAAGAAATTTACCCAGATAGAGCCTATAACGGTGAGAATATTTCTCTGGAAAACTGCAATAAAAATGTTAATAGACCATCCCGGCGGAACAGGATTTGATAGCTATACATATTATTATCTGAAATATAGAGAAAACGAACCTCCTGTAAACCGGAACAGACTTGCCTATGCAGAAAATTCTCACAATGAATTTCTTGATATTGCCATATCTACAGGTATTCCGGGACTGATCTCTTTTGTGATTTTCACAGGAATGATAATAACAGGAGGGTTCAGAAAATTACCTGACCTGTCAGGTGAAAGTAAAACTGTTATAACCGGTTCACTCCTGTGTCTTATAGCTTATATAATAAATCTGAATACTGTATTCAGCGAAATATCATCACAGATGTTTTTCTGGTTCTTCCTGGGTATAATCCTTGCAGAACAGATAAAAAATAATAGTGATAAAAAGATTTATTCACTGAAAAAAATTGCTGCCATAAAACGTTTACTGATATTTTGCTTACTTCTTATCACAGTATTCCTTCAATGGAAAAGTGTGTTACCTTTTCTGGCACAATCTTATATATATGTCGGTCAGGAAGAAACAGAAAAAGGTAACTTTAAAGGAGCTACAGATAAGATTACAGAAGCACTTAAGCTGGAGCCTCAAAACTGGGATTACTGGCTTACCATGGCCAAAACCTTTGAAGGTGCCATGAATAAGATGCCTGAGAACAAAGAACTGGCAGAAGGAGCTATACTTGCCTATAAAACTTCAATAAACCTTAATCCTCTTAATCCGTATCCTCATGCAGATCTTGGCAGAATATATTCTATGTATTCTGATATTACAGGTAATGATTCTATGAATAAAAGTATAGAAGAATATAAATATGCACTGAAACTGGATCCTTATAATATATTTTTCTATAATGATATGGGCACAACATATATGCGCAAAGGAGATATAGATAATGCCATATACTGTTACAGGAAATCTCTTGAGATATTTGAAAGTTCATCAACTTATAATATGCTTGGAAGAGCTCTCTGTGAAAAAGGAAATTTAAAAGAGGGAGAGGAATGTTTGAAAAAATCTATTGAACTTGATAGTAATTCAGGAGATCCATATTTTAATCTGGCTTTACTCTACATAAAAAAAGGTAAAAAGCATGAAGCTTTTAAATACCTGGACAGAGCATTTTATCTTGACCCCCAGAACAGTGAAATAGGACGGGCATGGCTTGAGGCAGTGAGCAGTGAGCAGTAATCAGTTATATCCGGGTTTTAGGTTTATAATTACTTAACACCCGGTACCCAAAACCTATATAAATCTAACTTTTATGCCATAAAAAATGAAAATTCCTATACTCTTTAAATTACTGGTCACTGGTCACTGGTCACTGTGAAAGTTCCTCCAGAGCTTTACCTTTCATTTCCTTCGCTGCACTGTTGGACGGTTCTATTTCCAGGACTTTATCATAACATTTTATGGCTTCTTTATAGCTTTTCTGTGTATAAAGGAGGGCTCCCTTTGCAGTAAGTATATTGATATTTTTAGGATCAAGCTCCAGTGCCTTATTATAACATTGAAGGGCTTCTGTGTATTTATCCTGATAATATAAAGCAAATCCCTTTTTATACCATATGGACGGATCATCAGGGCTCAGGGTAATAGCTTTATTGTAACATCGTATTGCATCGGCATACTTTCCTTCGTAATAATAACTATTACCTTCATCAAACCAGTCTTCTGCCGTTTTTTCTTTTTTATTACATGAAACACACAGAAATGAAAGAATAATCAGTAAAGTAATAAATCTGTATACATTCAACATAGATTTTCTTTCCTAACTATGACCTGTTTATATTTAAGAATCGTAACGCGTTACGCGTGACGGGAGGAACAGATCCTCATTCTTTATCGTGAACAAAAGATCATAATTGTTATTATAGATCTATTATATCAAAAAAAAAATAATTTTAAAAAAATTTCAGAAAATTTATTTAAAGTTTGACTTATTCTTTTTCATAAAGTAAAATATTTAAAAGAGTAAAAGGGATTTTAAAGTAAAGGGATCTTCGACGAAGTGTTTAAGAGCTTTAAAACTAAATTATTTGTAATATTTATGTCAATCACACTGAGCTTATCAGCTATTACAATATTTCTCCTCTACAATATAGGAATAAAAGGACAGCTTGAAGCTCTCAAAAAAAATGTAGTAAGTATTGCTGTAACAACCTCTCTGATTATAGATCCTGAAGCACACAAAAAGCTTAATCCGGATCAATTGATAGTAAGCGAACAGTTAAATAATCTCAATCTTCTGCTTCATAATATAGCAGAAAGCAATCCTGACATAAAATATATTTATACACTTGTAGAAACAAAAGATCCGACGAAATGTAAATTTGTACTTGCTTCTGAAGATTACGGAAAAAAGATGATTGATCCGGAAGAGGTAGTTTATGATGTCAGTAAGATACCGGAAATCAGAAATAAAGCAGCCTTTTTAGAGCCTGTGGCAACAAAAAATTTTTACAAAGATGAGTGGGGAGAATTCCTTTCTGGCTATGCTCCTCTGAAAGATGCTTCAGGTAAAACCATCGCCGTAGTCGGAGTTGATATGACAGCAAAAAAAGTGGAAGAATTTCAGAGAAATGTAAAATACTGGTCAGTTCTGGTTCTTCTGGCGAATATTATTATTTCTTTTATTCTAAGCCTCCTTATTTCATCATTTATTACTACACCTCTCAAAACCATTGCACGTCATACAAAATTAATTTCTGAAGGTGATTTCAACGCCAAAGTAGTAGTAGAAACTGAAGATGAAATTAAAACCCTGGCAGATTCTTTTAATACAATGTCAGAAAGACTCGGAACAATGTTTACAGATTTAAACGAAGCCCAGAATAAATTAATGAAATATATGGAAGATTTAAAACAATCAAATAATCTTTTAAACAGAAGGGTCAATGAACTTACAATACTCTATAATGTCAGCCAGGCAGTAAACCAGACAGATGATCTTGATGAACTCATGGTAATGATAATGGAGTATATCCTGAAAGGAGTCAATTCAGAAAAAGGTTCTCTAATGCTTATAGATGAAGAAAGCGGCTCCCTTGTATTAAGGGTTTATAAAGACGAATATATAGTAGAACAGACACAGCATCCCATGCTGTTTAAAGTGGGAGAAGGTATTGCAGGTATTGTGGCACAGACGGGGAAACCTGTAATTGCCAATAAAGGTCATAAAGATCCGAGATTTTTACTCCGTAAAAATGAAAGAGCAGATTATGAAGTAAAAAATATTCTCTGTGTCCCTATGATAATAAATGATAAAATAATCGGAGTAGTAAATATAACGAATAAAAGACATGACAGGGATTTTGACGAAGACGATCTGGATTTGTTGTCCAGCCTTGCAACCCAGCTGGCCATAATTATAGATAAAGCAAGACTTCATGAACTTGCCATTATAGACGGACTTACCCAGTTATATATACACCGTTACTTCCAGATAAGAATGGATGAGGAAATACTTCGTTCCAAACGTTACGGATACCAGTTTTCTCTTATCATGTTTGATATAGATCATTTCAAGAATTTCAACGATACCTACGGCCATCAGCAGGGTGATATAGTACTTATGGAAGTAGCAAAAATGGTAAAACAGAATGTAAGAGCCAATATTGATATACCGGCAAGATACGGAGGAGAAGAATTTGCCATAATACTTCCCGGACAGAATGCGAGTAATGCGACAATATTTGCAGAAAGACTGCGTAAACTCGTAGACGAAAAAGAATTCCCCGGCCAGGAAAGGCCTCTCCATGTTACAATAAGTATCGGAGTAGGAAGTTATCCAGTGGACAGCACCGTAAAAAACCAGCTTATACACCTTACGGATCAGGCACTTTACTATGCAAAAGAACATGGAAGAAATCAGGTATGGACAGTGCAGGATATGATGGAGAAAAAGAACAGATCAAAATATAACTGGGAAGGTCTTACACAGTCTATTCAGGAAAGAAAAAAACAGGGATAATTTTTTAGAAACTCACTTTATAATCTCACTTAAGTGTTTTCTTATTTTAAAATCGTTTCCTCTGAGAGATACAAGAGTATCAAAACCGGTAGTAGTAAAAGATATATTCACGTTCTTTGAACCTACAGGCTCTAAATAGATACCGGAATCCGGAAAAAGAATGTAAGGATAGTGTGCCATAGGCGATGTCTGAATACCGGTATTATGGTTACTTACAAGCATACCGTTGAAATTAAGAGTTTCATCGGTATATCCGCCGCAATTATTGTTTTCCTGTAATGATATATTATCTCTGGCATATATTATGCCATTATAACTGAAGTTCGACTTATCATACTTTCCCTGATAGGCAAGCCTTACGCTTTTCTCTGAAAGAATTATCATATTTACATCATAGGAATGAAGTAGATCAACTGTTTGCTTCGAAATAATCCCGGAACCGGCCTTTGTTCCATATGGCCCTATTCCAAGATAAAGTTTATCCCCATAGATTTTGTGCCCGTTCAAATTCAGCTTAACTCTCCTTCCTGACATAGGTGTGGGGTAATATATTGTCCCATAACCGCTGTAGCCAACAGTAGTAATTGTACATGTTTCAAAAAATCCGTTTGTAGATGTAGCAGGTATAAAGAGATCACGGTTAAGGGTAAGAATTATATTGCCGCTCCCGTCCGGAGGGGACATGGTCATTCCCAGTTCATTTTCAATAGTAGAAAAATCGGAAGTACCAAATTCATAGAATCTCATAGTACTATCATACCCATAGGAAGGTTTATAAAAATTTCTATTTGCACCTCCAGGAGCTGTCGGGTAAGGATTACAGTAAAAATCTCCGTAATTACTTATAAAATGGCTATAATCATTTTCCTTAAAAGCTACTATTCCAAGTTTGTATGTTGGAGTGTGAACGAAAGGATCTGTAAAAGTAGATACATGAGAATTATGAGGGATACAATAAGCAGGACTATTTGCATCATATTCAAAATAGCCTATAAGATAAAAGGTGTCAGTCGGCAGGCTGAGAGAGGAAGCCTCATGTGAATCTACTATAGTATCGATATCTATATCAGGAATTTTTACCGGTAAGGTACCCTCTTTTTTCTTTATATTCCCGCTTACACTGATAATTTGTGCCGTAGATTTACATGAAATAAATCCATCGTTCAAATTCACTACTGTACCGCCATTGCCGTAGATAGTTATCTTTTTATTGGAATGAACACGGCCCGGATCCTGTAGATTTTTACTGGTAATATTATAAATGGCTGTCGTCGGGGAATTGGCCCATGCTCCTAAATATATACTTCCTCCTGATAATAAAGGAGTTATTGCCATATCATCTCTTACAAATATGGCACGGATAATCTTTTGCGTTCCTCTATAGTCTCCTCTGGATATTATTTCAGCAGAATAAGGTGGAGTAGTGCCATTCGGATCTTTATTCATAAGATTATTTCTGGAATGATATGGTTCAGACGGATTAAAGACTAAGGTAAATTTCTGGTCATTCCCCAGATTTTCAGTAATATTAGATGTTATGGATGTTCCCCAGGTAGTATCATATAATTGATAAAAAGCGTATTCCACCCCTGCTTCTGCTGTCTGAAGAGCTTTCGCTTTACGTTCTTCCAGACCTGTAATATTGAGATTTTGAGATGAAATAAATATCATGGAAGTGGTAAGCATTACGAGAAGAAAGGTAAGCATAAGTATTGTAACAAGCATCATACCTTTTTCTGAGAATTTAAATCCAGACATATTTATTTCTCCGTTTTCAATATTTTATTTAATTTTCTGACAGAACATCTTTTTAACGGCAAAATTATTTTTTCTTAAATCAGCAAGTAT
>DAIOEN010000208.1:0-12669 GCA_036746235.1 Vulcanimicrobiota bacterium
ACTTCAGAAAAAACTCGAAGAAGAAGAACTTCAGAAAAAACTCGAAGAAGAAAAACTTCAGAAAAAACTCGAAGAAGAAGAACTTCAGAAAAAACTCGAAGAAGAAAAACTTCAGAAAAAACTCGAAGAAGAAAAACTTCAGAAAAAACTCGAAGAAGAAAAACTTCAGAAAAAACTCGAAGAAGAAGTAGAAATAATAGAAGTAGTGGATGGTGAATGGGAAGGGGACGAAGAAGAGGTAGAAATAATAGAAGTAGTAGAAGATGACTGGATAGAAGAAGATGAAAAATTTAATTATGTTCCGGGTGACAGAATCTATCTGAGTTTAATTCAAGAATTATTGAGTAAAGATTTTAGTTCCCTGACACCGGCTATTTTAACTAACAGGCCAAAATTAGATCAAAGATTTTTTGAAATAATTGATTATAAAATGCAATTTGCCATAGAGCATGATCAGAAGCTGGCCAATGATTTATCTTATCTTAACAGTATTATGACCAACTTGAGACTTCGAGATAATATTGTGCCTGTTTATATGCCATCTCAGGAAGAACTTGAATCCCTCGGAATTTTAGAGGAATTAAGAAAACAACAGGAACAAAGGCTTAAAACAGAAGAAGCCCTGTTACAAAAGGAAGAAGAGCTTAAAAAGCCCGAAGAAGATAAGGCAGAACAGGAAGAATTATTGCTTCATAAATATGAAAAAGAGATGCAATATATTTTACTGGCTTATTTCTTAATAAGAGCTGATTCTACAAATGAAATTGCAGTTCTGATTCATAACTACAGGGATCTCCTTGACGATCAATTTTTCGAGACATTAGATGAGATATTCTACAATACGAAAAATTCAAATAAAAGAGAGATAATCGCAAAGTTAGTTTATTTAAACAAAATCTTCACTTATTCTGGATTAAGGAAAAAAGAAAGTCCATTGAATCCTTATCTGACAGAAGAACTGTCAGGAACGCCGGACATAGAAGAAATTTCAGAAGAAGAAATAACTGCAGAACATTTACCTGTTACCGGTATGGAAACAAAAGAATTTTCCATTAAAGAACCGGATATAAAAGATGAACAAATTTATGAAGGGAAAATAAAAGAAAAGCCACTCAAGGAAATTTTTATAAAAGAATATTTTCCGGGAGAAATTGCTCACGAAGAAATTCAATCCAGGCTTCAACTTACTTATAGTGATGATCTATTTAGCAGTTATTCCCCTGAACCTGGCGATAATCTTACATCAAAAGAACATGACTATTTAATGGAAAAAACTTACAGGAAATCTTCCGTAACTACTGAAGAGGCAGAGGAAAAAACAGTGCCATCTGCTTCTCCTGAAGGTACTCCTTCTTATAAAGAAGAAGTTATGCCAGAACCGTTATCGGAGGAGGAAATTCCGCAGGAAGAAGAACATGAAAAGCAAACAAAACAGAGTATCTATTATGAAACCATACTGGAAAACTATTTATTAATGGCCATAGACAGGGGAGCGTCCAATTTATATTTAACAGTAAGCTCTCCTCCTGTGATGCGTATATATAAAGAGATACAAAATCTGGAACTTCCTATAATCACAGCAGATTTCACTCAGTATTTCGTTGATAATATGCTTACGGAAAATCAACGTAGATCATTCCTTTATAATAAAAATCTGGAAATGATATATGAATTTACCAGAAATGAAAAAACCTGTAGATTTAAAGTAAATATTTATGAACATCTCAATGGCATAAATGTGAATTTCTGGTTTATACCGCCGGTAATTCTATCTCTAAAAGATCTTAATCTGCCTGATATTATCTCATCGCTAACTTATTACAAATCCGGCCTGATAGTAATTGCAAGCCCGCCAAAAGGCGGGAAAAGCACCACTCTGAATGCCATGTTAAATCTAATAAATGAGGAAAGGTCTTCTCATATTATTACTATCGAAAATCCTATAGAATATATTCATCATTATAAAAAAAGTATTATAAGACAGAGGCAAATAGGTATCCACTCGGAAACATTTAAAGGTGCTTTAAATTTCAGTATAAAAGAAAATCCCGATATTATAGTTATAGGTGATTGCAATGATCATGCCACTGCTTACCGGGCATTACTTGCAGCGGAAACAGGGAAATTGGTCTTTATTACTGTAACAGCAACAGATTCTATAAGCGCTATAAATACCATACTGAATTTATTTTCCGATGAAGAAGAAATAAAAGATATGCTTTCTGTGGAACTTAAGGCTATAGTTTCGCAGCATCTCTTACCGGGGGCAAATAAAGACCGTATAATTCCGGCAGTGGAAATCTTACTGGGCTGTGAACGGCTTTCAGAGATCATAAGAAATGATATGTTCTTCGAAATATACAATTTAATAAATGATAATTCTAAAGCCGGTATGATATCATTGGATAATTCTTTATTAAACTTATATAAGGGAAACCTTATATCCAGAGAAACTGCTTTAGAGTTAACACAGGATCCGACCAGGTTTCTTCAATAAATATGTCTGATTTTTATAAAAAATCTATGACAGCCTCTAAATACTCTGGATTTTGAAAGGGGTTAAAGTAATGTTAGGTCGTCTTTTTACTGGTAAAGAAAAAAATGGTAAAGAGAAAAAACTGGAAAATGAATATGAAGAGCATGGTAAAAGTCATAGAAAATCCAGAACTCCTGCCGTCAGTCATACAAAAAAACTTCCGGCCATTACACTCGATAGTGAAATTAAAGTGCAGCCTGAAAAACCTAAAAGGCAAAGAACTCAAAAAAGTAAAGACATAGAAGTTATTAAAACAGATATAACAGGAGATTACACTATAGAACAATTACTGGATGTAACCGGTAAACTCGACATATCAGATCTTTATATAAATGCTGAATGCCCCCCCTGTTTTCGCCTCTATGATCAAATGATGAAATCAGATCTGGACATTATATCTGAAGATAAAGTAAAGGAAATGCTTTATCAGATATGTACAGAAGAACAAATTGAAGATCTTGAAACAAGTGGCGAAGTAAGATTTCCTCTACAATTAAACGAAACAGGTCGCTATAGAGTAAGCATTTGCAAACAAAATAACGGTTATGGAAGTGTCTTCAAAAGAATAGCTTCTAAAATACCTTCTTTCGAAGAACTCAATCTGCCAGAAATCTTAAAGGATATAGCTCTCTATAATAGAGGACTTGTAATAATAACCGGGCCATCTAAAAGTGGGAAAAGTACAACAATGGCATCTATCATTGATTATATAAATGAAAACAGGAAAAAACTGATCGTAACTATAGAAAATCCTGTAGAATATATCTTTGAGAATAAAAATTCCATTGTTATACAGAGAGAAATAGGTACAAACGTTTATTCTTACAAAGAAGCTCTCCAGGCAATTCTTCAGGAAGAACCTGATGTTCTCTTCATAGGTGAAGAAATAAGTGACAGAGAAAGTCTATTAATGGCATTAAAAGCAGTTGAAATGGGAAGCCTTGTATTTTGTTTTCTGAGTAATAATAATTGCCATAAAGCTATTAAGAGAATACTGAATTTCTTCCCAAAAATAAAAAGACAGGAAATTATAAGGCGATTGCCTGCAGCATTAAAAGCTGTTATAGCTCAGAAGTTAATATTAAAACAGGATAAAAAAGGACAGATTTTAGCTACGGAAATTATGCTGAATACAATGGAAATAACGGAGTTAATAAGAACAGATCGTACAGGAGAAATTTATTCTTTCATGTCAGAAGCAAGGGTAAAAGGTATGAAAACAATGAATGACTCACTATATGAACTGGTCAAAGAACAGTTAATTTCTCAGGATACAGCAAAAGAAGCAGGATTTATAAGTTCATCCGTTATAGAAAGTTAGCAGTCTGTATAAATCTTTATAATTTTTCATGTTAAAAGAGATTACCATTCTCCCTGGCAATAAAAAATTATATGTAACAGAAGGCAGTAACCTCCTTAAGTCTCTTCAGGAAAAGGGTTATATCATAAACAGTCCCTGTTCTGCTATGGGATTATGCGGAAAATGTTTCGTAAAAATAATAGATGGACATGTCCCTGTCAGAGAAAGAGATAAAATCCTTCTCTCAGAAGACAGATTACAGGAAAACTTCAGACTTGCCTGTGGTGTTACCGTAGAAGATAATATAACTATTATTCTTCCGGTTCAATCGGAAGATATACCTTTAAAAGAAACTATAAGCGGAGAGCATTTTATAAAAACAGACAGTGGTATAAAAAAATATTTTCTTTCTCTTTCGCCGCCGTCTTCACAGGATCAGAGGTCTGACACACAGAGAACTCAGGACAAATTAAAAACAAAACTTTCTTTCCCTCTCAGTATATTACGTAAAATACCAAGGATGTTACGAAATAATGATTTTAAAGCCACTGTTACTGTAAATGGTGCAGTAACAGTTCTTGATATGGAACCGGGCGATAAATCAGAAGCAAATTACGGTATAGCAATAGATATTGGTACTACAACAGTGGTAGTCTATCTTCTGTCCCTCATCACCGGTGAAGAAATATCAGCAAAATCTATAACCAATCCACAGACTGTTTATGGCTCAGATGTTATATCCAGAATAAATTATGTTCATAAAAACGGAGAAAGTGGCCTTCGAGAACTTCAGGGTAAAATAATAAACGGAATAAACTCGATAATACAGGAATTATGCTGGAATAATAATATTTTATATAAAAATATATATAAAGCCTGCATAGCCGGTAATCCTACAATGATTCAATTATTCCTGGGCATAGATCCGTCATATCTGGATAAAGCACCTTATATTCCTGTATTAAGAGATGTAATTTCTTTTAAAGCCAGAGAAATAGGTATGAAAATAAATCCTGAAGCACCGGTTCAAATATTGCCGGCAGTTTCTGCCTATATAGGAGGAGACATAACTGCCGGTATAGTAGCTACGGGATTAGAGAGAACAAAAAATCTGAAAATACTTATAGATATAGGTACAAACGGAGAAATTGTCCTTGCATACAAAAACAGGATGATTGCCTGCTCTACCGCAGCAGGCCCTGCCTTTGAAGGAGCCAGTATTGAAAGAGGTATGAGGGCCCAGGAAGGAGCCATACATAAAATAAATATAAGTAACAGGGATATTAATTTTGAAACATTCGGAAATATTCCTCCTCTCGGTATATGCGGTTCAGGACTTATAGATCTGATAGCAGCTTTAAGAGAAATGAATATTATAACTGAAAGCGGAAAGCTCACAGATAATCATTCTCTGCCTGTAAGCGAGAGAGTCGGCACCATAAGAGAAAAAGAAAAATGCTTTAATATTTATAAAGATATTTATATTTCCCAGAAAGACATAAGGGAGGTACAGCTTGCCAAAGGAGCTATAAGAGCCGGCATAGAAATACTCATTAAAAAATGGGGCGTAAATATAGAAGATATAGAACATATCTATCTGGCAGGTGCTTTCGGAAGTTTTCTGAAGAAAGAAAGTGCAAAATCCATAGGGCTTATACCGGATATCAGATCGAATAAAATAAAAAGTGTCGGAAATTCTGCAGGTCATGGAGTAAAACTGTGTCTTCTGAATCAGAACAAGCTCAAACAGGTACAGAAAATAGCCGAAAAAGTTGAATATATAGAATTATCATACTGTTCCGATTTTAATGATGAATTTATAAAACAGATGTCTTTTCCGCAGCAAACAGGAAAAAGAGAAACGAGAATTATTAAGCGTGACGCGTGACGCGTGATGTAAACCATGATTTCTTACGCATTACTCATCACGAACATTACAAACTACATACTTGACCATACCGTTTATTTAAGATATGATTACGTTATATTTTATAGCTACTGAACTGAGCATTAATATGCAATAAAAGCTTTTCTCCCGTTACGCGTTACGCGTCACGAAAATTAAATGCTCAACCTCAGTAATTGAAAGGAGCTTTATTTATAATGAAAGGTCTTATAGGAGTTATAGGAGGCAGCGGGCTTTACCAGATAGAAGGACTTGAAAATTTAAGATTTGAAAAAATCGACACCCCCTTCGGTTCTCCTTCCGATGAATATGCCATTGGAACTATAGGCGGAAAAGAAGTGGCTTTTCTGCCAAGACATGGAAGAGGACATGTATTATTACCGGATGAAATAAACTTCAGAGCAAATATTTACGGATTTAAACAATTAGGTGCTCAATGGATTATATCCCTGAGTGCAGTAGGAAGTCTGAAAGAAGAGCTTAAGCCAAGGGATATGGTTATAATAGATCAGTTTTTTGACAGAACAAAAGGAAGGGCCAGTACATTTTTCGGTGAAGGTATTGCTGCCCATATTGCTTTCGGAGAGCCTGTATGTAAAGACATGGCTTCCATATTATATGAAGCAGCGAAAGAAGCAGGAGTAACGGTACATAAAGGAGGAACATACGTAAACATTGAAGGGCCCGCATTTTCAACAAAAGCAGAATCTATTGTATATAAAAATCTGGGCATGGATGTTCTCGGCATGACAAATCTTGTAGAAGCTAAACTCGCAAGAGAAGCCGAAATATGTTACGCCACTGTTGCAATGGTCACAGACTATGACTGCTGGCATGAAGGCCATGACAGTGTTACAGTAGATATGGTTCTGGCTGTACTGCTAGAAAACGCAGAAAATGCAAAGAAGATAATAAAAAATGCTATCTCAAAAATACGGGATGAAAGAACATGTCCATGCAAAGATGCCCTGGCATCAGCTCTTATAACTTCAAAAGACAGAATGCCTGAAAAAACGAAAGAAAAACTTGGTTTAATAATAGGAAAGTATTTATAAGTAAATAGTGAATAGTGAGTAGTGAGTAGAATAATCACTATTCACTGCTCACTATTAAACAGGAATGTGGATCGTAAAAATACTTCCTTTGCCTTCTTCACTTTCCACCGTAACAGTTCCTTCATGGGCTTCGATAATGCTTCTGGCAATATAAAGGCCTGTGCCCATACCTTCAAAAGCTCTGGTACTGCTGGCATCTACCTGATAAAATTTATCGAATATTTTAGGTAAATGTTCATCTTTTATACCTATACCTCTGTCTTTTATAAGAATATCTACATAATTTCTCATGTCAACAGGTATTTTCTCAACATTGACGATAATATCTCCTCCTTCGGGAGAAAATTTAGCTCCATTATCAAGTATGTGATAAATTGCATGAGACAGCTTTGTCTTATCTGCTTCAAAAACGATAGAATCGGTCATAGTAAATATAAATTTGTGAATTGGATATTTCTTCTGTAAAAGCTCTAAAGTCGATAAAATAAGATCAGGAAATTCACATGCTTCTTTAAAAAGACGCATAGTCTGTTCTGTTTCGATACTTGCGATGGTAAGTAAATCATTTATAAGTCTGCTGAGATGCTCAACACGTCCTTCCATGGTATCTATCATTTCAAGTTTCTCTTCTTCCTGTAACTGTGACGAATAATTTTTAAGGGCATATAAATAACCTTTAATAGGGACGATAGGTGTCCTTAATTCATGAGACAGGAGAGAAATAAACTCATTTTTAGCTCTTTCAAGTTTTTGTATCTTCAGTAAATTATCCGAAACCTGTTTATAAAGCCTGGCATTCTCTATAGCAGTAGCAGCCTGATTTGCCAGTGTGGCAAGAAGTCTTAATTCATCTGTATCAAAAGCACCTGACATAAGCCTGTTATCAGTGTAAATAATACCGATAATTTCATCTTTTAACTTCATAGGAACACAGAGTACAGACCTTATATCATGTAATATAATACTTTTGCTTCTTACAGATGGATCCTGAAGAGCATTTGTACTCAATACCGGCTCTCCTGTATTAAAAACCCTGTTGGCTACAGTCATGCTTATAGACAGTTCCAGTTCGCTTATAGTCTTTTTATCCATATTTCTTGCTACCATAATCTCAAGTTTTCCGGCAGACTTATTATAAAGCATTACAAAGCCACGCTCTCCCTCAAAAACCTCTATTATTTTGTCTATTACAGTATTTAATACTTCTTCTATATCAAGAGACGAATTAAAGAGACGGACAGTTTCATATAATAATGACAGATGATCCATTACTTCACCGGAGATTTTCATAGATTGTCTTCTTTTTTCCATAAGTAAAAACTCCTTAATAGCGTAATGCGTAACGCGTGACGCGTGACGGGTGAAAATATATATATTAGCTAATAGCTAAAAATTATAATTTCTTACTCTAAATATTCAATTAAACTTCACAGTTTTTATATTCTAATTGAAAAAAAACTGCAAGTCAATTGTAATTTCACAATCAGCTTTTAAAAGAAAATTATAATATCGAAGGCTTATTATACTGTAGAAGGATTCAGAGATATTGCAGAGAATATGAATATAATAATTTCATTATTATTCGGATTTCGGATATCAGCTGATAACTGATAACTGATAATTGATAACTGAAAAGCAGGTGTTATTGTGGCAGTAGAAACAAGAGAAATGACTTTTATTACGAAGGGAAATTGTGATGTAGTAGATGTAACTTCTCAAATATCTGAAGAAATAAAACAGTCAGGAATAAATGATGGCATAGTAACCATATTTGTTCCCGGCTCCACAGGAGGGCTCTCAACCATAGAGTATGAAAGCGGCCTTGTAAGTGATATTAAAGAAGCTATGGAACGAATCGCTCCACAGGGAATAGAATATAAACATAATCTAAAGTGGAAAGACGGAAACGGACATTCACATATAAGAGCTTCTATAGTAGGACCATCAATTACAATACCTTTTACGAAAAAAAAGATGCTCCTCGGTACATGGCAGCAGGTAATATTTCTGGATTTCGATAACTGTTCCAGAAATAGAAAACTTATACTTCAAATTCTGGGGGAGTAATCATATAATTGAAAGAAAATTACCTGATAGCCATGCTTACAGATTTCGGTCTTAAAGACGGGTTTGTCGGCACAATGAAAGGAGTAATACTCGGCATAAATCCTTCTGCGAAGATTGTAGATATAAGTCATGATATTTCTCCGCAGAATATACAGGAAGCTTCTTATGTATTAAAGAGTTCTTCCCCGTATTTTCCGGCCGGTACAATCTTTCTGGTAGTAATAGATCCCGGTGTTGGTACCGGCAGGAAAGCTATCATTGTGAAAACATCACGTTTTTTATATTTAGGGCCAGACAATGGAGTGCTATCAGGTATATACAATCAGGAAGATGATGATGTAATAGAAATAGCAAATAAAACTTATTTCCTGCCTGATATAAGCAATACATTTCATGGAAGAGATATTTTTGCTCCTGTAGCAGCCTATTTAAGTACCGGAATTTCTCACCATCTTATGGGGGCAAAAATAGATACCATAAAAACTATAAATACTATAAATCCATTTATAGATGATAAAAATAACGTTACAGGAACTATCATCTACACAGACAGATTTGGCAATTTAATAACGAATTTACGTGAAGATTTTTTTCATAATCATGGACTGAATTGTAAAAATATAAATATTAAAGGTAATATAATAAATGGTCTGAGTAATTCCTATTCTGAAAAATCTCCCGGTGAACTCCTTGCTATAAAAGGGAGTTCAGGATATATTGAGATAGCGGTGAACCAGGGAAATGCAGAAAAGTTACTTCAGGCAGGTAGAGGCGACAGTGTTACAGTGAGCAGTGACCAGATGACCGCTCACTGATAACTGGTCACTGGTCACTGGTCACTAAAAAAGAGGTGTAGTACAAATGGATCAAACAAAAACCCCATATTTCGATGCCCTTCTTGACTATGTAGAGAAAGGTACACTATCTTTTCATTGCCCCGGCCATAAAGCCGGGAGAGGTATGCATGAAAAATTTAAAAAACATGTAGGTCTTCAGGGTCTTGCATTTGACCTTACGGAAGT
Source organism: Vulcanimicrobiota bacterium (assembly GCA_036746235.1). Lineage (GTDB taxonomy): Bacteria > Vulcanimicrobiota > SpSt-956 > SpSt-956 > JAKJGF01 > CALARM01. Next base: position 9,887 of record DAIOEN010000208.1, read on the forward strand.
CCTTGGTCTGGACGATCTTCATCATCCTACAGGCGTATTAAAAGAAGCACAGGAACTGGCGGCAGAAGCATATGGTGCAAAAAGCACTTTCTTTCTCATAAACGGTTCTACATCAGGCAATCAGGCCATGATATTCGGCATAGCCAATCCTGGTGACCGGATAATCATACCGAGAAATGCACACAAATCCACAATAAGTGCCTTTATAATAAGCGGTGCCATACCGGTATTTATGGAGCCTGTTTATGATAAATTCTATTTTCTGGATCACAATGTAACAGTAGATACAGTAAAAGAAGCACTGAAAAAATATTCTGATGCCAGAGCCATGCTCATAGTCAGTCCTACTTATTACGGAGCTACTGCCGATCTTGAGACTATAATAAACCTTATACATGATAGCGGGAAAATAGCTCTCGTAGACGAAGCATGGGGGCCTCATCTAAAATTTCACCCTGATTTGCCCAGAACAGCACTTGAATGCGGAGCAGACATTGTAGTTAACAGTACCCACAAACTGATAGGAGGCATGTCACAGGGAGCCATGTTACATCTTCAGGGAAATAGAATAGATTATGCCAGGGTTGCCAGTGCTGTCCGATTTTTCACCAGTACAAGTCCGTCATGCCTTATAGTTGCATCTCTTGACGTGGCAAGAATGCAGATGGCTACAGAAGGGGAAAGATTACTTACTGAAACAATCCGGCATGCCGAATATGCGAGAGAAAGAATTAAAAATATAGAAACATTATATACCTTCGGGAAAGAACTGATAGGCACACCGGGAGTTTTCGGATTTGATCCTACAAAACTTACTGTAGATTGCAGTGATACAGGATACAGCGGTTATGAACTTAACCGCATACTCAGATATGAATATGGTGTCCAGATAGAATTACAGCAATTATTTCACGTACTGGCTCTTATAACCATAGGAAACAGTAAAGAAGATATTGTAAAACTGGTTGATTCTATTGAAGATATTGTAAGAAAAAAAATAAAAAATTCTGACGAATCCCTGTTAAACAGCGTGGAAAAAAGACTGGGAAGGAATTTCGAAATGCCTGACTGGCCACCGAGATTTATGTCACCCAGAGAAGCTTTTATATCGGAAAGTGAAATGGTTCCCACAGAAGAAGCTAAAGGCAGAGTAAGTGCAGATATGATAACACCATATCCTCCCGGCATACCGGCAATATGTCCCGGTGAGGTAATAACAGATCAAATAATCGATTACCTCAGGATTGAATCTTCCTGGGGAGCCCATATCCAGGGTCTTACAGATCCGGAATTAAAGATGATGAGAGTTGTAAAATAGAGTGAAAAGTGAGTAGGGGCGAACCCCTGTGTTCGCCCTGTAAAAAGTGAAAAGTGAAGGATGATGTATTACCGGTCATCCGCCATGTCTCACATTTTACATGTCACGTGTCACGAGTTAGAAAGGTTGAATAATTTGGCTGGTATATTTATTTCATTTGAAGGACTGGAAGGTGCTGGAAAATCAACACAGCACAGGAAATTATGTAATTATCTGGAAGAAAAAAAGGTTAAATTCGTGTCAAGTACTGAACCGGGAGGGACTGATACAGGGAATTCCATAAGGAATATACTCCTTGATAAAAAATTTAACAACATGAAACCTGTAACGGAATTGTTATTATTTTCCGCCGCCCGTTATCAGCATGTCTGTGAAATTATAAAACCTTCTCTGGAAAAAGGATATATCGTTATAACAGACAGGTATGTTGCTTCAACAATTGCCTATCAGTCTTACGGAAGAGGACTTGACCTGAGATTAATCAAACAGATGAACAGGATAGCTACAGACGGACTGTATCCGGATATTACCTTTATGCTTGATATAACTCCCGAACAGAGTATGGAGAGATTATTAAACAGGGTAGCCACTACCAGTAAAAAACTGGACAGAATAGAAGAAGAGAAGATTGATTTCTTTAAAAAAGTAAGAAAAGGCTATCTAAAACTTGCAAAAGCCGATCCGGGAAAATTTAAAATACTGGATGCCTGTGAAGATGTAGAGGAAATTCACAGAAAGATTATATTTCATTTGAAAGATTTTATCTCGTAACGGGTAAAGCGTAACGCGTGATGGGTTTAATCCCCTCGCATCACGCATTACGCTTTACGCATTAAGAGGTCGTTATGAATCGGATTCAATTGAAAAACAGGAAGGAACACTAACCTCGCGTTACGCGTCACGTCTCTTATGGCATTTAAAGACATTAAAGGTCACAACAGAGCTATTTTATTACTGCAGAAAGCTATAATATCCGGCAGAATATCTTATTCTTATCTTTTCGTAGGCCCTGAAAGTGTTGGTAAAAAAAGTACTGCCTTAAATTTTGCAAAAGTTCTGAACTGTAAGACACCTTTATACGGAGACATGATAGTAGATTGCTGCGAAGCCTGTAGTGATTGCCAGAAAATAAATTCTAACAATCATTCCAATGTATTATTAATCAGACCGGAAGGAAGTTCTATAAAAATAGAACAGATAAAAGAGATACAGGAAAAAATACAGTTCAAACCTTTAAACGGTAAATGGCAACTGATAATAATAGAACAGTCTGAAACTATGACTAAAGAAGCGGCTAACAGTATCTTAAAACTTCTGGAAGAACCTCCGAGCTACATTGTGATTATACTTATAACTACAAATTTACATCTCCTTCTTCCGACTATAGTATCCAGATGCCAGGTTTTTCGCTTCAATCTCCTCTCCCCTGCTTTAATTCAGGAATTACTGGTAAAAATTCTGAATA
>DAIOEN010000209.1:0-12624 GCA_036746235.1 Vulcanimicrobiota bacterium
GCCGTATTTATAGGCTTTTTTTATACAGTCTCTGGGAGACAGGCAGTCATCGCCTGTGAACCTTAAAACCTGTTTTACAGCTTTCCAGCCGTTTTCATAGGTAAATTCAAACCTCTGTATTGTGGCATCCAGTATGATATCATCATCTTTTATATCTCTCTTTAACACTTCAGCGAGTCTGTCTATGGAATCTTTAAATTTTTTTAACTGAATTCGTTCCGTCATAAATTAAGAATCCTTCTTCTATTATAATCTCTTTAAAGTCTTCGTCCAGATTATAGAAATCCACCAGATCGATTGTCTTTAAAGTATAGAGATTATCTAAATCTTCCTGTATTGCAAAATAGATCTGTGATGGAATTTTTTCTTTCCATATTATGGCAATATCATAGTCGGAATTTTCTCTGTTTCTATGGGTTGCACGGGAACCGAATAAAAGAATTTTACAGTCAGGAAGATATTTCTTTGTAATAAGTACAATCTCTTCTAAAATTTCATTACAAGACAAAGGTTTTTTATCCATTGATATCATTTCTAAATTAAATATCTCTGTAAAGCTTTTTTCTGCATTTTATTTATTATACTAATAATAATAAACAAAGTAAATAAATCATTTGTGTAAGCGTTCAGCTATCAGCAGATAGCTAAATGCTGAACGGTTAAGCATTTTTTATATATTTACTAAAAATATTGAAGGCAAAGGAATAAACCTCTGCCTTCAGTGTTTTATATTATATAAAATGAATTAAGGATTTCCGTTTATATTATCAACAGTAGTTGTTCCTGATCCTTTATAATTACCTGTGCCGAAAATCCAGACAGGAAGTGGGAGAGGAATTGTCTGCTCATGATCATATATACCTCCGCCGATACCGGATGTACTATCTTTACAATCGGCATGATTACCTTCTATTACTCCGGGAGAAGAACCGAATTTCACTGAACCTGCTTCATTCATATAAAGGCCTCCTCCATAATTATATGCCATATTATTCTTTATCATTACCTGAGAATTAAGTGCAAGAGAAGCAAGGTTACATATTCCTCCTCCGTTGCCATTACCTTCATCTTCTGCTTGATTACCTTCTATTATTACTCTGTTCATTATACAAGAGCCCATGATTATATTATTTTCCGCCAGTTCTATAAAATCGTTTGTTATACCTCCTCCGGAGGAAGATGCAAGGTTTTCTATTACGGCAGTATCTGTAATTGTACATATACCGGCATTGTATAACCCTCCTCCTGTATCACTTTCATTTTTTATTATCAATGTATTTTCTGAAATAGTACATACTCCTGTCTGATTTGGATAGTAAGTATTACATATACCTCCTCCGCAGCCACTGATATAGAATTCTTTACCGTTGCTTGTATTGGCTCCTCTCGGATTCATATTTTTTGATGATTCACTGCAGTTTCCTGCTATAATGGAACCTCTGATATTACATGTGCCTATATTAACAATCCCTCCGCCTCCGCTTAATATTTCAGTATTTTCTTCTATATATTGGGTTCTGTCAGTATAATAATCAGGGTCTGAATAATTTAAAATTATAACTGCATGGATGTTAATATGTCCTTTATTTGCTATTGCTCCTCCTCCGCATATAGCATTATTATAGTAGAATAAGGCTGGCACAGGCATACATATAGCTTTACTGTTCGCTTTATCTTTTATATTGTTGTCGTTTATATTCTGTTCATATGATTTATTTCTATCATACCAGTCTGTGCTTCCTGTAACAGTGCAGGTGCCAAAACAGGCAATTGCACCGCCTAAAAAGGCAGAATTTCCGATAAAAGTAGAGTTGTTTACATGACATGTTGCTCCTGTATTTACAAAAAGGCCTCCTCCATATCCATAAAGAGGCAGGTCAGAATAGGCATTGTCAGTATTCTGTGCTTTTTTGGGATATATTTCTCCCATTGCATAATTATTGTAGATAAAACAGTTGATTATATTACAGTTACCTCTATCTATATTAATTCCTCCGCCGTTGAACTCTGTGAATGCGCCAGAGGCAGAAATTTTACCAAGCATTTCTATACCATTCTCTGTTATTATACATTTATCAATAGTACAGTCATTTCCTGAAACTTTAATACCGCTTCCTCCTATGACTCCTCCTATAATAAGACCCTGAATTGTATCATTTCCGCTCAATATAAATCCTGCTCCTTCTGTTGATGGATTTATACCGGAAAAGTCTATAATACATTCATTCTCGTCATAAGGGTATTTTCTTAAGATTAAATTATTTCTGAGAGTAAGGGACGTATTCGGGTCATAGGAGTCCAAACTGGGGCTACTTGCATTAATCTCTCTGTTATCATTGTCCGGAGCTCTTAAATTGATTTTGCCAACTGTATAATCTCTGTTTGCCACCTCTACGCCTTTATCTATGCTTTTATATGGTTTTGATATGGTACCGTCAGCAGCGTTCGGGTCATCACTTCCATTTAAATAATCTACAAAAATCTCCCTTAGAGGGTATGCTGTGGGCTGAGTAGAATCATATCCGTCTTTTATTATTATAATAAGGATTTTCCCGTCTTCTCTCGTGCAGGTATAGGTATAAAGAGAAGTATTACCGAATGTATAGGAAAAACTTCCTCCTGCCAGTACATCACCTGAATTGAAAAGTTCTGGAACGGAGAAACTGTGAGTTACACCGTCATTATTCACAAATACCAGTGTATCACCTTTATACAGGGTAATAGTGGACGGGAAAAAACCGTCTGATAGTATGGAAACACCGAGTATGACACTTACGGGAAGAGTCTGTCCTGCCGTAACGGTAACATTTGTGATTCTGCTTGAAAGAACATTTCCGCTTGCATCAAGGCCTGTAAATTCGATCTGCAGATTACCTGCAGGAACATCTGTTATGACTTTTGTAGTTTCCCCTTTATTTAAGATTATTATAATGGGAGTTGAAATAGTATCACCTGTTATTTTTACCTGTATTTTTACTACTTCCGGCTGAATAACCTGTGCCGAAATATCTTCTCCGTCTTTAGGCCATGGAACCTGAAATTCCAGAGAAGCTGTTTCTGCCGCCGGGGAAACTGTTTGAGGAACTACGGAAGCAGTTCCGCTTCCTCCTCCGCAACCTGACATAAATAGGCATAGAATTGCCAGAACAAGGATTGTTATTTTGATTTTCATATCCTTTCCCTCCTGTGTTTATATTTAAAATAAAACCGGGTAAAATGAAATATATCTTTATTCAGCATAAAAGTAAAAAAACCTTTTTTTGTCTTTTTTTATCTTCTTTTCCCGGTACTTATTATTTTAACTTTACTTTGTAAAAAAAAATGTTTTTTTGTTAAAATTTGTAAAATCAATAATGGTGTTTCATAAGATTTTTATTGAATTTTATCAGGATTTTTATTATAATTTATATTTAAAATGGTGAAGGGTGAAGGGTAATGCGTGAGACGTGGAAAATGAGGGGCGTTTTATTAAACGCCCTGATGTGAAGGGTGAATGGAAAGAGGCTTTATTAAATACTAATGGTCAACCCGGTAAAACAATAAAGGAGAAAATTAAAAAAATTATGTCTTTTGAATTTAAAAACACTAATATTACCGATGTTATCCTCATTAAACCGAAGATATTTAAAGATGAGAGAGGTTTTTTTATAGAAACTTATAAATATTCCGAATTCAGCAGCTATGGCATAAAAGAACAGTTCGTTCAGGACAATCATTCCCGTTCCTCAAAAGGAGTGCTCAGGGGACTTCATTATCAGAAAAACCCTGCAGCCCAGGGAAAACTTGTCAGGTGCACGGAAGGGGAGATATTTGATGTGGCCGTAGATATAAGAAAATCCTCTCCATCTTATGGTAAATGGGCAGGAGCAATACTGTCGGAAGAAAACAGAGAAATGCTTTATATACCGCCCGGGTTTGCCCATGGTTTTCTTGTGTTAAGTGATTTTGCAGAGGTTTTATATAAAACAACGGAAGAATATTCTCCTGAAAATGACAGAGGTATATTCTGGAATGATCCTTCTATAGCTATTAAATGGTCTACAGATAATCCCGTTGTTTCAGAAAAAGATAAAATATTACCTCTTCTTGAAGAAGCAGATAATAATTTTGTCTGATGAGTAAGTTAGTCGTGAGTCGTGAGTTGTGAAAAGTAGTAGGGGCGAACGCCCGGTACATGTGAAAACACGCGTCACGCATCATGCATTAAAATCAATTTCTCCATGCAGGTCTTACTGTTCCTTTTTTTCTTATGATACTCTTGTAGAAATATTCGAAGGAATTACCTGTGAAACGTTCCAGTTCTTCTTTAAAGGGAAGAGCTTCTTTGAAATTACCGTATTTTTTACAGACATATTTCATAAATTGCTCCATCGTTTTACCTGAAGTCTGTTTCATTTCCACATCCAGCATTTTCATAACCAGAGGTGCCTTTGTATAGTGGATGAATTCTATAGAATCGGCATTTTCTATTTCATTCTCTTTCCCCAGAGGATAATCATAGTGAGGATATTTTTCCAGTGTTTTTATGTATGTTTCGTAAAGCTTTTCCCACCCTGTTATATTATCTGTAAATTTCACCGAAGAAGTGGCTTCTATTTCTATATAAGATGCCCACCCTTCTGTAAACCAGAAATCTTCTCTGTCTCTTATGGCCATGCCTGTAGGTTCGTACTCATTTACTGCATGACCTATTCTGTGAGCAAAAAGTTCCCAGTTTCTTAAATTATCATATTCCATTTCGTAACACATACCATTTGACCATATACCGCCCAGTACTTTTTCTCTGTCATGAGATAAAGGAGTCCAGCAGATTATATAAGGAAATCCCGGATCAAATCCTGTATGTTTATAGAAATATTCGTACAGTTTAAAGGATTTTTCCATTATTTTTTTTCTATAGGAAGAAGACCATTCAGAACAGGAATAAACATATACATCTGTGCTGCCGAACCTTTTTTTTGTTTCACTGAAGGGGCCGAATGCCAGAGGGGATTTTACAAGTGATTCATATATTAAATCTTTTCCGGCTCTGTCAGGGTAATACCAGTTTCCTTCTTTTCTGTAAGGATTTATTATTTTCCATCCGTCAGGCACAGTAAATTTAATTTTTGCCATGTTTATTTTATAAGTTTTATCGGGTAATATAAAGATTCTTCCGTCAAAACTTGCAAAAGTATCGGAAATATGTCCCTGTCTTCCATGCCTTCCTGTTCCTCCCGGTTTTACACTGTACCTGATAAAAATTTCTTTATTATCTCCTGTAGACAGTAAGTATTTTCTCTGCTCCTTCAGATAATTTATTGTTTTTCCTTTTTTATCATAGAATTTTACGTCTTCCATAGCATATTCTTCTTCTTTTCCAATCTGCATAAAATAAGAAGGCCTGTTTTCATTACTAATCTGTAATATCATTGAGATAAAAGCTTTACCATTACCGGCTCCGGAGAGATCTATATGAATTTCAATATCACGTTTTTCAGGTTTCCCGGTAAATTCTGTTTTTCCATGAACTTCTACAATGGAGGGAGGCACATTATGTTCACATCCTGAAAATAATAGTAATAATGACAGAATAAATAAGAGATTTTTTTTTATCATTTTTTGCCTTTCTGAGAAAAATACAGCTGTTGATAGATTATATTATATGATATATTATAATAAAAATATCTCGACTCTGTCACATTTAAGAAAAAATTATAGCCAGTTTCATAATTATCCATAAATAATGACCTCGTAATGCGTAAAGCGTAATGCGTGATGCGCAGGGATTAAACCCCGTCACGCGTTACGCGTCACGCGTCACGAGAACCATAAGTTGTGAAATATACTATAACTGTTAGCAATTATCTATTAGTTTTAAGGAGTGCTTTAATGATGATGAATTTTAAAAAGATAGTAATAACTGTTTTACTGGTAATTTCTTTATTATTTAATGTTTCCTGTATTACTTCCAGAAAAGCTGTTGAAATGAATGATCAGGGCCTTGATAATTCTAAGAAAGGTAATTATGAAGAAGCAATTAAATTTTATGATAAGGCAATAGAAGCTGACCCGAAATTCGTAAAACCATGGATTAACAAAGGTATAGCCCTGTGGAGACAGGGAAAATACGGAGAATCGTTAAAGTGCTATGATAGGGCACTGGAACTTGACGGTAATAATATAAAGATATGGAATAATAAAGGGCTCGTACTGGCCAATCAGGAAAAATATGAAGAAGCAATAAAGTGTTATGATAAAGTTTTATCAATAAAGCCTGACCATTCATATGCTTTAAATAATAAAGGACTGGCTCTGTTTTATCTCGGGAAACGTGAAGATGGAATGAACTATATAGATAAAGCCCTTGACATTGATCCTGAATTTTCCAATGCCTGGGATAGTAAAGGTGATATGCTTGAAAGTGCAGGCAATCATGACGAAGCTATAGATTGTTATGATAAAGCAATAGCAATAGACCCGAACTGTGCTGATTTCTGGCAGAGTAAGGCCATAGCCCTTGATGCAAAGAAGAACTATGAAGAAGCTGTAAAATGTTTTAATAAATCCCTGGAACTTCAGCCTGATTGTATCTATGTCCTTATTAAAAATGGACAGGTGTTATATAATCTTGGTAAATATGCAGATGCTGTTAAATGTTTTGATAAAATCCTGTCTGTAGATCCGAAGAATTTAGATATAATTGTCATAAAAGGACAGGCTCTGTATAATCAGCATAATTATGAAGAAGCTATGAAATGTTTTAACAGGGCTTTGGAGATTGATTCTCACAGTGTTGTGTCTTTGAAAAATAAAGGACTGGCTTTAATGATGCTTAACGCCCGTGGAGAAGCCATGGCCTGCTTTAATACATGTCTGAAACTTGATCCTGCATGTGTGGACGCATGGATTGCAAAAGGAAAAATCCTGTATGATCAACATCAATATAATGAAGCCATTGATTCTTACAGTAATGCTTTAAAATTATCACCTGATAATATTGAAATATTGCTTGAAAAAGGAAAAATACTCGGTTATGTATATGATAAATATGATGAAGCTATAAAATGTTATAATAAGGTTTTAGAGCTTGAAGCCGACAATATTGATGCCCTTTATTATAAAGGACTGGTTCTGGATAAACAGAAAAATTACAGGGAAGCGATTAAATGTTATGATAAGATATTATCACTTGGCTCTACTAAATATACTGACCCCCTGGTGAGAAAAACTAATGATCTTAAGGCTTTAGAGAGAAAATAAAAAAGTCAGGAAATGTCTCCTGTAGTAATTAGCAATTAGCTTTTTAGCAATTAGCTGTTAGTTTTAGTTACTACTTAAAGCTAATTGCTAGCCGCTAATTGCTAAGTACCGCACCAGGTAAATTAGTAACCATTTTATCAGCTTCTGCCTGACAGGCTCTTACGAAGAAAAATAATTTGCCTTATATCATTTGTTTTACAGACAATAAATTAACCCTTATTTAATTTTTAATATTATAGAAAAAACTAATTTTTCTTCTCCAGAGCCTGCCAGGCAGAAGCTTTTTATGGGTACCCTTTTACCTGTTACGGTACTAAGAACTAATAACTCAAATTAATACTTTTAATTAACTTCTGATTCTGCTGCCTTGTTATTATGAACCAGGTAACCGGCAGCAAAATAGTTATGAGGACTGTCTTTCTCCAGTTCCATATTATACACTGTTATAAGGTGATCCAGTTTCACCGGTTTCTTTGATATGATTTTATCTCTTATTACAGAGTTATTCACACAACTATATATATAATCACCTTCATTAAGGTTTTCTATATTTCTGTATATGTTATTGCCTGTATAGAAGGGGTGATTTCCTGTTACATTTACTTTAGAATATTCCGTTTCAACTATATAATAATTATCTGTATTATTTTCATGTATAAGTATCTCATCAACCCTGCTTTTTATAATATTATTCCCGTCAAAACTCAGGACATAATCCCCTTCTTTAATTTTTTCTATTTCTATTTCTCCATTGACGGTTTTTACCATAGTATGTTCAATGAAGCATCCTCCACCTCCTCCACCTCCTCCACCTCCTCCGGGAGTAGCAGTTGGCGCCGTAGTAGGAGCTAATGTTGGTAACGGTTCTTCTGTAGGTTCTGTAGTTGGTACCGCCGTAGGTGGTACCGGTGTAGGTGGAATAGATGTTGCCGTAGGTGGTACCGGTGTAGGTGGTACCGGTGTAGGTGGAATAGATGTTGCAGTAGGTGGTACCGGCGTAGGTGGTACCGGTGTAGGTGGAATAGATGTTGCAGTAGGTGGTACCGGTGTAGGTGGAATAGATGTTGCAGTAGGAACAGTAGTAGGTATGCTATTTGGATCAGTAGTAGGAACAGTGGTAGGTATGCTATTTGGATCAGTAGTAGGAACAGTAGTAGGTATGCTATTTGGATCAGTAGTAGGAACAGTAGTAGGAACAGTAGTAGGCAGGCTATTTGGATCAGTAGTAGGTTCTACAGTAGGCGTACCGGGTGGTGTAGTAGGAGCTACTGTCGGTATCGGAGTCGGTGGTGATAGAGAAACTTCTCCGGAACCATAGCCATCTGTTTTTTCTCTGAATCTTGGTTCTTTTAATAATGTTACTGATACAGGTATACAGAAATCAACACAGGGTGTAATAAGTAATGTTCTATTTGTTTCACTTGTTATATTTCCTTTTGTAGAAGTACTGCTTCTGGCTATTACAGAACCGATAATATGAACATTCCCGTTAATATTTATATCACTTCCGGAATATAACATACCTATTACATATGGATAGCCTCTGGAAATAGAATATAATATATCCTGAAGGGCTGTTTTGGAATGGGGATTATCATTATCATTATTACTTGCATATACAATTGATTTGACATCCATAGAAGACAGACATGGAGTATAATTTGGCCCGTCTGAAACAAGATAATTTGACATATTGGTTATGAGAGCACTGCCCATACCTCTGGATTGTAACGTGCTCTGTATTGCAGAATTTTTTATAAAAGCTTCCAGACTTACAGGCTCAAATTTTTCATTGTCATCTGCAGCCCATGCCTGCCCGATAATATTGAAGGGCCACTTTAATTCAGTTATCTGAAAATCTTTTTGAGATGATTTAATCTTATATTTATCATTTATCGTAGTGTATAACATATCATACCATTCATCGAAATTGGGAGATGGATTTGGCGCATATGTACCATTCATGCTTAAAACTTCTGAAGCACCATGAACGGTTATATCTCCGTCAGCATATAGTATAAGCTTCTCTGTCGGATAGCCTGTATAATCCAGAGTGCTATTTCCGCATAAATTTATTGATGCAGGTGTATTTGGATCTGTGCCGGAAGGTAACATTGCCTGTCCTGTTGCACTTACCACCCCATCACCCATAAGGCCTTTTGCAATATTGACAATATGTCCGTTTACTATATATATATTGGTTTTATTTAATTTTACCGGTCTATTATTTATGGAGAGATTGGCATTTTCCAGTTTGTAATTTCCCGGATCAAGTGAGCTTATCTTATCTCCGTCAATATTGTAGATATTATTTGCACTGTCATAACTATAGGCAGAGGAACTGAATTTAATGCCAATTTCCGTTATAAGGTCTTTTATGCCGGAAATAGAAGCAGGTGAAACTTCTTCCGGAGGCTCAGGCAGTTCTCTGTTCAGAGGTCTCTGTATTCCTCTGGTTCTATATGGATAGGCAACATTAATAGAATTGTTCGTAGATACATAGCCGTCAACAATAAACTCTGAATGGGTATCACATGTTATATTATCCAGGGAGCATATGTCACTCGACGGTGTTGTCTCAAGAGTATAGGGATCCGTTATTCCTCTGGTGAATAAATTCCCTTTTACCTCTATTTTACCACTTGAAAAAAGAGCGGGAAGTTTTGCATTTGGTTTTACGAAGGTTTTTATTGTAAAATTTTCATCTTTTGATTTCAGTCCTCCTGTGGAAACTATCTGTATGGATCCGACAGGCACTGCATCACCTTCGCCGGTTAACCTCTTTTCTTTACCGTTATAATTGTTATAAACATTTACTTTATAATGGTAAATACTGCCTCCTTCATCTTCTCCGATATTTTTCCACGTTGTTATTCCTTCACCCCATTTGACATTCGGGTCAAAACTATTGCCGGGCCAGTAGTTATCTTCATTGATTTTATATACAGCCATGGCAACACCTGCTTCTGCTGCGGAAAAACAGTTCAGGTAATTTCTGTCATGACCTGTAAGGGTAAGTAAATTCTGGCTTATAGAAAGTAACGATATGACAAAAATAAAGAGCAGTACAAGGATGAATAATACAGTAATCAGTGTGAATCCGTCTTTTTTCTTCAGATGATTTTTCATATTTCATTCTCCTTTAATATATTATTATATACCAAGTGTATTATGGGGATAAATTTCTATAAAAGATTTCATTTCTTCATTACCGGAACCGCTAAAAGAAGCTCCTTTTTTTCTTGCACAGATTTCTATTTTTATAAGTGAAGGACTTGTTCTGTAAATTCCTAAAGTATATATATACCTGGCAATCACAGTATATTTAATATCATTATCATTGCATAAATTCAGTAATTCTGTGTGTGTGAGAGGAAAAGGAACTTTTCTCGCATCTCCTGTGACTTTATCATAGATCCTTTCCTTTCTCCTTAATTCTCCTGATGTTTTATCAAAATAATATATGATATATTTCTGCCATATGGGAGTTGTACAGCTATCATCATCAAGGATGATAGTTCTTGTACTACCTGAATCTTTGTAGGGAGATAAAAAACTGATTGCATGGGGAGTTCCGCTTACATCATATATTTCTGCACTATTTATAGTAACGGAACTGTTGGATGAACTGCTTAATTCTATTCTCATCCTTCTGAGGGATACCAGAACTTCACTCTGAACCTCTGCTCTGGTTCTTCCAATCATAAATAGTTTAAGCCCGGGAATAAAAACACTGAAAAGAGCGGAAAGCAAAAAACCACATATGGCAACTGCCACCATTATTTCTATTAAGGTATGTCCCCGCTTATCATTCATACACAGATCCTCTTAATATTTCGTGCAATCTTCGTTATACATATATCTGTTTTCAGATTATCATTCATACACAGATCCTCTTAATATACAGGAACATTCATAGGAAGATATACTTTATTATATACATAAGATCTTACTTTTACTTTTTTAATACCGCTTGATTGTTTCCATTTTACTGTTACAATAACCTCTACTATCTGCTTCGGATCTGCAAATTCCCCATCTTCAAGATCTACTTTTTTTACCATAACTGCAGGTGTAAATGTAGTATTTTCTATATTAACTGCATAATCTATAGAGGAATGATTCTCCTGGGTAAGTTCTATATTCCCCATAGTTTCCACATCAGGAACCATATAAAAACTACTTTTATATAATTCCAGATGTTTATTGGCTATATTATAAGCTACCGACATATTTTTGCCTGTCTTTAAAGCTTCTATGCTGGAAGGGAAAATAGTTACTATGCTGAGTACTATTACACTTAAAAGACATATAGAAACCATGATCTCAACAAGACTCAAGGCACTTACATGAGATTTTCCCTTCATAAACCAATTCTTCAAAGACATATAAACCCCATAATCTCAACAGAACTTACTCTGATTATACAGTGTTTTATTTTATGGAAAATCATTGGTACATAATAAAGTATAACATATTTTATGACACTTTGCAATTAGTTTTATATATTATAAAATTAATATTATTTCAAAAAAACTTTATGGAATTCGTTCCCTGAATAATCTACCTCTAACAGACATCAAAAACTCTATATAATATAATCACAGAATTTTATAAAAAGTTTCACTCTATGAAAATAATTTATATAATTTTTGCCAGAACTACCTCAAATATATTAAATCGTGACGCGTAACGCGTGATGCGAGGAAAGAGATAATTAATAAAATTCTATTTCTAAACTATATTTAAACAGGGTCATTCTTTTAACTGTTTAAGGAAGGATTTTTCTATTTAATTTTGAAATAAATTGAGGATCTTTTATATTTAATTTTTAACCCGGGTGGTGTGTAATGAATCTCATATGTGCTGTCTGTGGAGCAGAACATAAAGCTACAGGAAAATTTTGCAGTGAATGTGGGTCTCAGAAATTTATAGAACAGGATCAGGAAAAATTACTTTTAGTCAGGGGAGACATTATTGCTTCACGATATAAAATCATAGATTTCCTGAAAGCAGGAGGTATGGGTGCTGTTTATAAGGCAGAAGATCTTCGCCTGTCAAAACTTTGTGCCATAAAGGAATTAATAAACCAGTCACTGGAAGGGGAAGAAAAAAGGGCTGCTTTTATAAGATTTGAAAGGGAAGCGAAGATTTTATCAGAACTGGAACATCCGAACCTTCCCAGGGTTATAGATTATTTTACCCTTGGAAACAGACATTATCTTGCTATGGATTTTATAGACGGAGAAGATCTGTCAGCATTGCTCAGAAGCAGGGGGAGTAAAGGCCTGGATGAAGAAGAAGTCATACAGTGGACACTTCAGATATGTGATGTCCTCAATTATCTTCATACCAGAAACCCTGTTGTTATTTACAGAGATA
>DAIOEN010000210.1:0-12533 GCA_036746235.1 Vulcanimicrobiota bacterium
CTCTTTCATCTTGCAAAAACCTTCAGAATAAACGGAGAAATATCAAAAAGTCTGACCTGTCTGAAAAAATCTATGAAGTTCTTTCGTGAAATAAAGAATTTTAATTCTGTCCTGCAGACACTGCTGGAAATAGAAGATCTATATAGAAACAGGTTAAATAATATAAATAAAGCAATGGAGATATTAAAACAGGCAATAGAAGAAGCTGAAAAAGCCAGCGATTTTGCTGCCATGGCTTTTCTTTACGGCAGACTTGGCGAAGATATATATGAACATACTTCCTGTGAAGAAGAAAGTAAATATTATCTGGAGAAAAGTCTCTCTATGCAGAGAAATCCGACCAGTTCATCTGCAAAAATACTCTATATACTTGGAACTGTTCATTTTAACGAAGGAAATCTGGAAGAATCTGAAAAATTTTTCAAAAAATTACTCACCATATCAGAAGAAAAAGGGTTAAAAGAAGGAATAGTAAAAGCTCATACAGGCATAGGGAAAATACATCTATTGACTGATAATCTTATTTCTGCGTCGGAACATTTCAGGTCATGTCTGATTGATGAGATATTACTTAAAGCAGAAAGCCTGGCAGGTTTAGTAGATACTCTGATTAAAATGGATATGATAGAATCAGGCAATATATATGTAGAAGAATTATTGATGTTATCGGAAGAAATTCAGGAAAAAGTACTGAGAGGCATAATATTCAGAACTCTGGGGAAATATTATATAAAAACCGGAAAAATAGAAAAAGGTGGAGAGTATTTATATAAAAGTGTAAAACTTCTGGAAAATACGAAGAGATCTTATGAGATAGCAGAAAGTTTATATGAACTGGGTAATTTTTATCTGGAAAAATTTTTAAAGAATAAATCGACAGTTCCGGAGGTAAAAGAAAAAGCAATAAAAAATATTGAAAAGGCAAAAGTATTATTTACCTGTCTGAACAATACAGGAAAAGTTAAAGAGTTAAACAATATGATCAGAAAAGTGGGAATGGAAGGGTGAAGGGTGAAGGGTGAAGAGAATAACCGGTCACCGGTCACTGGTCACTGGTCACTGATAACTGGTCACTGATAACTGGTCACTGCTCACTGCTCACTGCTCACTGATAACTGCTCACTGCCATTATCCCTCTATATCAAGCATATCCCCTCTTGTCTCTGCAAATTTCAAATCTCTGTCTCTGGAACTGGCCTTATCTTCTATTCTCCTCATAAATTCCTTGCCTGACTCATCTGCATGAGTGAATTTCACTTCATGCCGGAAATCAGGCCCCAGGTCAGGAATGATCATTTTAGGCATTTTTTTCAATTCTTTTTCCTGAATCAGTCTTTTTCTTTCTCTTTCTTCTTCTTCTTTTTTAGCCTCGTTAAGTTTTTTCAGAGCTACACCCATGGTGGCCATAAATTTTTTCTGTTCTTCCGGGTCAACTCTGTCTTTTTTATTCTGGATTTGAGAAGAATAAGGTTTCTGAGGTGATGTTCTGGATGAAGATACGGGATTTATAGTATTCCCTGTACTGCCTGACGGGTAAAATAATTTCTGTCTTCCTTTTTTCATTTCTTACTCCTCCATCAAAACCAGCTATAACCTTCTTCCTGTATATCAATCTCTTCCATGGTCAAATTTTCTCTGAGCATTTTAAGCGCTCTTGTATGGAGCTGTGATACCCTCTGTTTGGTAACACCTAAATGGGGGGCAATCTGTTCAAAAGTCATTCTCTTAAAATAATGGTATTCTACAAGCATTCGTTCCCGTGAAGGAAGATTTTCCATAGCTTTATTAAGTTCGTCTCTCTGTTCAAGGAAAGCCAGTTCTATAGAAGGTTCCACACTGCGGTTATCTGATATGGTATCCATAATTTCCATTTCATCTTCATTGGATGAAGAAGAAAAAGGCTGATTAAGGGAAAGTAAATAAGCACAACCCAGGTTTGCTATAAGTTCATAAAGCTCACTGGCACTCATTTCCATAACTTCTGCAAGTTCTTCTTTTGTGCCTTCTCTTCCATGGTCGCTGGCAAACTGTACAGATACCTTTTCAAGCTCTCTTGCTTTTCCTCTTATCCGTTCAGGGATCCAGTCAAGAGCTCTGAGAGAATTTAATATAGAGCCCCTTATAACAGGAGTTGCATAGGTTTCAAATTTTATTCCCCTGGTTATATCGAAATTATTAATTGCTTTAATAAGTCCGAAGATTCCATCACTTACCAGATCTTCAAATTCTATGGTAGTGCTCACACATCTATTAATCCGACCGGCTATTTTTTTTACAAGAGATAAATAATGTTCTATCAAGGCATCTCTACTGTCTTTATCTTTTTTTTCATTAAACTGTGCCCAGAGTTCTCTTACTTCATCATCCATGGTAAAGTCTGCCTTTATTTAACAAGCTTTCTCAGTCTAAAATGACTGTTTCCGGAATAGAATTTTTTTGTAACGCATAACGTGCGGATCATTTATAGACTTTATTAATAAAAACTCTTAATAAAGCCTAAAACTACAGTAGCCACCTTCACTATTTGAAGGTGGTTTTACTCTGTAGTTTTAAGAGAAACATTAAAAATATCATATAATCGGCGCAAACCATAATTCAAGGTTTACACAAAAATTACATCTTTTTATTTGTATCTTTCATCTGCTGGAACATTACTGTTGCCAGGCCTATGCCACCTTCCTGGGCCCACATCTTGGCTCTTTCTCCATCCAGCATTTCATTGAACATTTCTCTGTCCTTGGTATTTCCGAACATATCTTCTTCATCTGCTTTTGGTCTCATCTGTTTGAACATCTGTCCGATGAGGACTGATTCAAATTCCTGACATTGTTTCTTTAAAGCCATATCCTGTGTATGCTGTGATGGCGCATTGGCTGCTACAGGTACAGAAAAAGACTGCTGCCCTATCGGTAGCTGGGAACCGTTATTCACATTTAAAAGTGGACGATCAATCTGCATAGTTAAAACCTGCCTTTCTTATTGGTGAGTGGTAAGGGCGACTGGTGAAAATGCTATTCACCCTTCACCCTTCACCCTTCACCCTTATAAATTATTTCTTAAGTTGATTGGCCAGTTTCTGCATCTGATCTGCTGACTGGACGCCCTTCTGGTTTATTTCATAAGCTCTCTGGGCTTCAATAATACTGATCATTTCTTCTACAACATTAATATTAGATTTTTCCAGGTAACCCTGAGCTATGCTACCCATATTATTTTCCCCTGGTTTACCTTTCTGGGCAGGACCGGATGCATTGGTAGACTGATATTTATTTGCTCCTATTGCTTTCAATCCCTGAGGATTTACAAAATCTACAAGCATTAAATTACCGATCTGTACGGGATCTTTCTGGCCTGACAGTACGGCAGTAACTGCTCCGTCTTTATCCATCTTAACATCAGTAGCTCCCGGAGGAATTGTTACTCCAACGAGATCTCCCGTAGATGTAACAAGCTGTCCCTGTGGATTTACACTGAAAGAACCGTCACGTGTATAGGCTTTACTTCCATCAGGTTGAATAACTTCAAAGAAACCATTACCCTGAATGGCAAGATCAAAAGGATCATTGGTCTGACTCATGCTGCCCTGGCTGAAGCTCTTTTCTGTGCCAGTCTCTCTGACACCCATACCTATCTGAGCACCTGCAGGATTATTTTCACCCGACTCATTCAAATTGGCATACATTAAATCCTGGAAATTTACTCTACCCTTTTTAAAACCGGTAGTATTTACGTTTGCGAGGTTGTTGGATATAGTATCCATGTTTAACTGCTGGGCCATCATACCGGAGGCTGCAGTATAAAGTCCTCTCATCATATCTATTCACTCTCCTTCCGAATTTTCTAAATTATTTAGATAAACCGCTCTACATAATTTTCATCTAAAGCCTTATTTTACGACATAAAAAATGAAAATTCCTGTATCATAAATTATTAACCTGCTCTTCCAACTTCCTGAATTGATTTCTGTAGCATCTGATCTTCTGCCTGTATGACCTTTTCATTTGATTCATAGGCACGCTCTACATCCATCATTTTAATCATTTCTTTTACAACACTTACATTTGATGTTTCAAGGAACCCCTGCCTTACCTGAGGATTAGCCGAAATCTGTCCTACATTGGTCGGGTTCTTTGGCATAAATGCATTATTTCCTGTTTTATAAAGATCATTTATATCTTTAAATTCTGTAATACGCAGTCTGGCAATATTTTCTCCGTCTACAGCCACATTTCCTCTGTCATCTACTTTGAACTGTTTTCCCTTTGGAATTCTGATAGGGCCATTAAAGCCAAGTAATGAAGATCCATCAGCATTCACAAGTAATCCCTGATCATTTACCGAGAAATTCCCATTTCTGGTAAATTTTGTTTTTCCGTCAGCACCCTGTATGGTAAAGAAACCATTATTTCCAAGAGCTAAATCTGTATGATTTCCTGTTGCCTGCATTCCGCCGGGAGCGAATTTTGTAGCAGTCTTTATAGCTACCGTAGGAACACCGTCCTGTACACCTCCTACTGCTTCATAACCTTCATTTCCCATCTGGCCCATCAATTCAGCGCCGAAAGATCTCGTTACTCCGGCAGACCCCTGAAAACCTGACGTATTTACGTTTGCCAGATTATTTGAAATAATATCCTGTTGATACATCATTGCCTGCATTCCCTGAGTGGCAATTTTCATTCCGTCTAACATTTAGTGACACCTGCCTTTCTGAATTTTACCCTGTGTAATTATACCCTAAAATATTATAGGATGCAATATTTTTCAATCCTCACCTCCTGCTATAAGCCTGATTTATTTTCAATTAATTCCTTCATCTTCTTCAAAGACAGTCCTGTCTTTAATCCATTCTTCATTGAGTTGATACAGAAAAATCAGGACTTCAGCTATAAGTTCATAGAGTTCACCCGGTATTACAGCTCCTACTTCAAAACTGGACAGGCTCTGGGCCAGATTTCCATCTTTATATACAGGTATTTCGCCCTGTTCTGCAACTTCTATTATCTGCTCCGCAGTTTCACCTTTACCTGCCGCCACTATTCTGGGAGCAGTATCATGTTCCGGGTCAAAACGAAGAACTACAGCAACTTTTTCTTTATCTTCCTCTTTTCTGACTTCTTCCCCCTGTATCTCTTCTATATAATCAAATTCTTCATAATCATCTAAATCATCATGTTTACTCACAACAAACTTCCATATTTATATAGTCACATCTAAAGTGGCCAGTTCTGCAAAATCTTCTTCTTTTTTAAGAAGTGTATCAGGAACAGATACAACATTCTTATCTACAACACAATCCCAGTTGCCCACTTTATAGGCTCTATCTCTAAGTTTTTTAATTAATTCCGGCGCATTTTTATTTATATGTTGCTTAATTTCCTGACGCTCAGTTTCCAGATGAAAGGAAATATTCCTTCTCCAGATATTCATAATTATATTTACAATTCCCATATCTTCTGTCTGTATTGAAAAAACCAGTTTAGTATTCTTTGGATTTACAACCTTCTGTCCATTCAAGTCATATTCATAATCGAGCATTAAATGAACTGTCTGCGATGAACCGCCCATTCTTAAAGGTACCTGAAGATATATAAAACTGTCATCATCAACTGAAGGTGCATTATTAATAAGTCTTTGAGCTTCAAGATTTTCATCCAGTTCTCTTATAAGTTCTGCAGCTTCTTCCAGAATTTCTTCCTGGTCTTTCGGGATATACCCCCTCAGGTTGGATACCTTATCATTAAACTTCTGTTTTAAATTGGATAATTTCTTTCTTCCCCCCTGCTTCCCTGATTTTTTTGTCTGTCCGATGCTGCTTTCTTCATCATCTATTCCGACTTCTTCAGCAAGATCCTTAATCTTTCTGGCAAGTTTCTTATCCCCTTTATTAGGTTCCGGAATAAGGTCACCGAACATACTTGCCACCTGACTCATAAGGGTAGCCATCATAGAGTCATTAAGAACATGGCCCCCTGCTGCAGCAAAAAAGCTCGCCATTTTCTGCAGATTATCTAACTGTTTGCCAAGATCAGGGTTTTTTGCAAACAGTGTCTGAAGAGCTTTTGCATTCTCCGGTGTTATACCCATGGATTTCATTTTCATAAAAACTCCTGCCTGGACGTCACCGTCTGTCTTCTGAGTCATCATAGCAAGAGCTGTTTTTACATCCTGAAGGTTTTCCTTTGTAAGGGGCATCTTAAACTCAAGAAGGCTCTTTGCAAGCTTTAAATTACTTTCCGTCATTGGCATATTGAGTTTTGCAAGATGGGCCGACAGATCCCTCATATTTAATCTGCCGAAGGCTATATTCTGGCTTACATTGGTAAGTCTTATAGAATATTTTCCGTCTTTTGCAGATAAAATCTGAAAATTACCCTGATTTACCGGACTATCCTGTCTTTTTACCTGTTTTTCCGCAGGTCTTTGCCCCTGGTCTCTTACGTGTTGTTCCTGAGGAGCCTGCTTACCTGTAAAGGTAACCTTCTTATCCTGGGGAGAAACGACAGACTGTTGCTTTACTGTTGAAGTTGTTGTGGGTTGAATAGATGTAGCACCCACATTACCGACTTTAGCCATTTCTTTTCTCCCCTTTCTATGAACAAATTACCGGGAAACTCCACTTTTTCAATTTTAATTATATGCAGGCAGTATTAACACATTATTAACAGAATGTTAAATTTATGTTAACATAATGAGGGTGAGTGGTGAGTAGTGAGTCGTGAGTCGTGAAGGACGAGCAGGGGCGTTTTATTAAACGCCCTGTAAATAAAATACGCATTACGCATTACGCATTACGCATCACGATTATCATACAAAATATTGGCAATTTCTGCAAATTCTTCCAGAGAAAAAGTCTCCCCTCTTCGCTTTCCGTCAATACCGGAGGTTTCTAACATTCTGTCTATCTCTTCCGGATCACATTTTAACAGAGGCGATCTTATCCAGGCATTTCTTATGGTTTTTCTCCTCATATTAAAAGCAGATCTTACAAGTTCAAAAAATATCTTTTCATCTTTTACATATACAGGAGGCTTATCATAGAGATTAATCTTTACTATGGCAGAATCTACCTGCGGTTTCGGCAAAAAGAATTTCGGCGGTAAAATACCCGCTATTTCTGTTTTCCCATGGTAATTTGCAAATACGGTAAGCGATCCATAGATCTTATTTCCCGGCGAAGCTGTCAATCGTTCCGCCACTTCTTTCTGTATGGTCACCACTATGGAAGAAAATAATTGCTTTTCTTCCAGCAATTCAACAATGATATAATTTGTTATATAATAAGGGAGATTGGCAACAACTTTCCATTTTATGACATGGTCAAGTAATTCTTTCAGATTAATTCTCTTAAAATCTCCATGAACTATCTTTACATTGCCGTAATCTTTAAATTTTTCTTCAAGTAAAGGTAAAAGCTGGCCATCTTTTTCCAGTGCCACGACAGAAGCTCCCGTTTTTGCCAGTTCCATCGTCAGATTACCTGTACCTGCACCTATTTCAAATACATGATCTGTATCTATTATATCCGATGCCTGAACAAGGGTTTCCAGGCTCAGGCTATCTATTAAAAAATGCTGGCCTTTACTATTTTTTTTAGGTACAACACCTATCTGTTTCAATTCTTTCAATGTGTTAGTGCGGATATTTTCACTCATATGGTCTCCTTATAAATCGTGATGCGTGATGCGTAATGGGTGATGCGTATTTCAGCTTCAGGGCATTTTAATAAAACGCCCCTAACCCCTTCATAACTCACGCTTCACCCTTCACTATAAAACGTGCTGGGTAACGTGTGACCCGTGGTGCATGATGCCTGGTAAGTGATTGGTAATGTAGATGCATAACAGGTGATTTCACTTTTCACTTTTCACTTTTCACTTTTCACTTTTCACTACTTAAGCAAATAAACCTTTACAGTTCTTCTTCCGTAATTAATGGCATCTTCATAGGTATCAAAACATAAATCTATCCTGTTTCCTGTTATGGCTGTACCTTTATCTGCAGCAATGGCATAGCCATACCCTTCTACGTAAAGATGGGAACCTAAAGGTATTACATAGGGGTCAACTGCCACAACGCCATATCTGGCAGGAAGTCCTGTAGCAGTATAGCCACTGGCAGAGGGACCGCAACTTTTTGCACTGGGTTCATAACCAGTTGCCTCCATAGTAATACAGGAACCGGATTTTATGGAACCATGAGATGCCAGTTCCACCGGAGGAGGAGATGGAGGAATATAAGAAGGTTCTACCTTTGTACCAACTAGAACTACTTTATTAACTGGCTCACAGATTAATTCTTTCTTTATTACATTTTCACTGCTTATTTCATGATTTTTATAATAAATCTTCCTGGTTTTCTTTATTATACCTACCTGACCTTCCTGGGCAACTACTTCATCACCTTCCGGTATTGCAGGGTCGTCCCTGTAAATTACCCTGTAAGGTATTACTTCCCTCTCTGCATATACTCTGTGTTTCACTTTTGTTACTTTTATTTTCATACCATCTGCAAGAGGAGTCTGAGGCACAGGGAAAACTCTGTCTTCCGAATTTAATGCCACACCGGAATCAGCCAATAGTTGATAAATATATCTTTTAGTGGATTTGATAGTTTTTGGCTGCCTGTCTGCTACAGTAATAGTAATCTTTTTGGCCATCCTGATACATATATAATTATAACCTTCCTCTTTAAGTTTAGTAGCAGGCGATGGCTTAACTATATCTTCTTTTGCCAGTTTTATATTTAATTCATGAAGAAATTCTCTTATATTATTTTTACAGGTTACAGTTTTTATTGCCCTGCCGTCTACCACGAGAAAAACAGATTTACCTTTGAGGATTTTTATAAAAGTATCTTTTTGAAGAGGGCTATTAAGAGGAGGTTTTACAAAATCTTCCTCTTTTATGGATATACCTGCTTCTTTAATGGCTTCTTTTACGGTTGTTTTAGTACTCGAAAAAGATAAAATCGCATCCCCATATAATATGGTAACTTTCTTATCCTTCTTGAATAAGAAGGAAAAAATTACTCCCATACATATTATAAACAAAGAGAACGCGATAAGGTGAACTTTCATTTTAAGCATCTTCACATGTCCGCCTTATAGCAAAATATTGTTTAATTAATTATAAACTAAAGCTGTACATCACCAGATTTTAATTCTTAATATTTTTATTACTTAATTAATAAATAAATTTCTCGCAAGGGGTTATATTTAAAATTTAAAAGTACTCAGTCTTTCGTTATTTTCATCAAAACAGTCAATAATAAACAGATGTGGAGATTTTTTATTATAAAATATAAATTTAATTTTGTCAAGTTTTAGAAGAATAGCCCATATATTACAAAAAAATAATCTAAAATAAAAAGGTTTGGAAGGAATTTTTCATGATATGATGAAATTGTTATATGATTATTTGTTTTAATTCAGGAAGGTGCTGACTGAATATGAATTGTCCTAAATGTGGAAAAGATAATGCTGAAAATAGTAAATTCTGCAGAAGCTGTGGAAATTCCCTGGTATCTGAAGTTCCGGAAGGAGATACAAAATATCTTTATCATAAAAGATATAAGGTCATAAAACCACTTCGTATCGGAGGCATGTCTACAATATATCTGGCAGAAGATTTGAATTTTGACGGACTTGTATGTGTTATAAAAGAGATGAGTGATGTCTTTAAGGATCCTGAAGAAAGGGAATATGCCATACAGAAATTTAAAGAAGAAGCTTTCATACTTGCCAAACTCAGACATCCAAATATACCTGTAGTCAGTAATCACTTTATTGAAGAAGGCAAATATAATATTGTTATGGATTATATAGACGGCATAAATCTGGAAGATTTACTGATGGATTCCGTAGTAAAAGGACTTGCAGAAGAAGATGTTATAGAATGGGCCATTCAGATCTGTGAAATCCTGGAATACTTACATGCTCAGACACCTCCTATTATACACAGGGATATAAAACCGAGTAATTTCATAAAAAGAGAAGACGGAAAAATAATAATAATAGATTTCGGTATAGCAAGAATATTTGAGCCTAAAAAAATGGGAACCCTCATAGGAACACCTGGCTACATATCTCCTGAACAATATGCAGGTCAGATAGATATCAGAAGCGATATCTTTGCCCTGGGCGCAACAATTCATCAATTACTTACCGGGAAAGATCCGGGGCAGGGAGTGCCTTTTGATTTTCCGCCTGTCTGTTCTATGAGACCTGATGTATCAAAGGGTATAGAAGAAATTATTAACAAATCCCTCCAGCAGGAAATGGATAAAAGATACAGGAATACAACTGAAATGAAACAGGCTCTTATGAGATTAAAAGAACCTGTTGTAGAACAGAGGATTGCTCCTCCGCCGATAGTTCTGGAGACACCGGGTAAATCAGGTTTAATACCTGAAACAACACCTGCAAGGATATCAGGAGAATCAGATAAGAGAGCATCTTTAAAAATACAGCCTGAAAAACAGGGAATTATACCTCAACCACTTCCTATCCCTGTAAAAAAAGCTCCTGTTATTCCTGAAGTTCCGCCTGATATTCCAATGCCGACCAGAGAGGAAGCATATGAATCGCCTTCAGAAATAGCAGAAAGTCCTGTCAGTTATTTAAGAGCAATTCAATTACAGTCTTTTCATGGCAAAGATGCTATAAAAAAGGTTCTCTCTGCCTTTGTAGGAATAGATATCGGAAGTGAGAGAATAAAAATACTCTATCTGGATATAGATGAAAATTATTTTGTTTATCCCGCAGGCATAGCAGTTGCTGAAATCCCGCCCAATACGGTTCAGGACGGCATCATTACAGATCCGAAAACAGTGGGTCTGTTTATAAAACAGATACTGGCAGGACAAAAAATAAAGGCCAGACGTGCCGTGGTTTCCATACCGCAGAAATCTGTTAAATATTCCAGTTTTTTCCTCCCTGAAATGGCTCATCCCAAAATGGTGGCCTCCATTGTAGAAGAAGCAAAAAATCATTTTTCTTTTTCTCTTGACAGAGCCCAGCTTAATTACGAGATACTGGAATTTTTCTTCCCCGATCAAATAGGAAAACTGAAAATTTTAGTATGGGCAGTTCCGGAAGATGTACTGGCACCTATATATAAGACAATGCAGTATGCAGAATTACAGTTAACAGATACTATGATAGAAGCCTTTGCAATAAAAAATGCACTGGAACTCATATTGAGAGATACTCATAAACAGAATAACGTAGCAGTTGTCAGTATGGGCGCCAGCAGTTCGAGTATTCATATCATACGAAATTCACAGGTATGGCACAGCAAAACCTTTTTCCCCGGAGGAACGGAACTGACCAATTCCATAGCAGATAGAATAAATGTTAATAAAAAACAGGCAGAAAATTTAAAGATTACAAAAGCAAATATGGATATATCCAAAGCTTCTCATATAGATTATGTGCTGTTTAAAACCATAGAACCTCTGGTCAGTAAAGTGGTGGATGAACTCATATCATCCCTTGATGAATATGAATCTACCTATGAAGTTAATATCCCTATAGCAGTATTATTATGCGGCGGAACTGCACTATTAAAGAATGTAGACAGATACATAGAAAAAAGCCTTTCTCTGAGATCCTATCTGTTTCAATTACCTGTAAGCAAAAAGGTAAGTGTCAACAGCGGTTTAATAGAGGAATTAGGTTCCAGTTTTATGGTACCCCTGGGACTTGCCATAGGCCCCTTCCTTAAAGGTATTGATCCGGCAGAACTGACGAAAGAACCTTTACCTGAACCTGTTTTTGAAGAAGAACAGGAAGAAGAGGAAGATACGAAAAAAGAAAAAAAAGGGTTCTGGTCATGGTTTAAATAGAATCGTGAGACGTGAGATGTGAGATGTGAGACGTGATGTGTAATTACAATCACCACTCATGATAAGAAAGAGTAAATATATAATGTACTGTAAATCATGCGGACAGATAATAGATGATACAGGTTCTTTCTGTGAATACTGCGGAACACCGTCGGAGCATACAGTAGAAAAAATATTACCTTTAAATACTCAATGGCAGCCAGAAAGAGAAAAGAAAGAAGATTTTATTATTTCCTGCTCCGAAATAGAAGCAAAAGAAGAAGATGAATATAAAGAATGCGATTCTGATGAAAAAGAAGAACATTTACAAAAATTACTGGGACTCGGATATAAGCCTTGCAAAGTTAGTGAAGACATAGAAATTTCTCCTTTTTCAAGACAAATCCCGGTTGAACGTCCTGAGCATATACTTAAAGGTACTATTGGAATAGATATTGACACATCTTCTATTAAATTACTGCAACTGGCAAAGGATGGAAAAAAATGTATATACCCTTCATTATATATGCTGGAATCTCCTTCCAGAGGCTCTTTTAAAGGAAATAATTTCTATGCTCCTGCATCTGTGGCTAAATCTGTAAAGAAATTTATAGTAGATACAGATATGAAGGTGGAAAATATATATTTTTCTGTACCACCATATGAGTCTATTACAAGAACTCTTATTGTACCTGTAAAAGATAGTA
>DAIOEN010000211.1:0-12450 GCA_036746235.1 Vulcanimicrobiota bacterium
CTACACCGAGATTTGTATAATATAATCCGTTGTCCGGTTCCAATTCAATAGCTTTGTTCAGATTTTCTTCTGCTTCTTTATATTTACCTGTATAGAGATTTGTAAGTCCTTCTTCAAAAAAATCTTCTCCTGCAGATATTTTATTCTCTTCGAATGAAAAGTCCTTACCCTGGGACATTATGTTTCCTCCTTAAAAGATTAACATTAAAAGATTAACATTACCTCTTCTGTTATCATTTGATTTTATCTCTTTTAATTTTTTTTGTCAATTTCCATTTTGTGTTGATAAAAATTTTTTTTCATGGCTGAAAGAAGAATATTTATGAGAAGGGTGAAGGGAGGAATTGATTATTATTATTTATCAGGCAAAATTTTCCCGGAAAATGTGGCGAAAATTTAAGAAATTGTTATAATAAAAGATTATAGTGTATTTTATAACTTATTGGAATTTAAGTGAGTAGTGAGTAGAGTATGGCACTGTAACTCACTATTCACTATTCACTCGATATCATATAGGAGGATAAAACAGTGAAAGTAATGCTTATTTTTCCGCCTCAGTCTCAACCGTTTCTTCCCCATATTGCACTGCCTCTGTTAACATCTGTATTGAAAAAAGAAGGTATAGAAGTCATTCAGAGAGATTTTAACATAGAGGCCTATGAGGATATTACCAGTTCTGACAGGCTCAGAATATCAGGATGTCCTGAAGATATTATAGAAAAGTTACAGAAAGCAAAATCTTGCCTGAGAACGGGAGAGGATTATTTCGTAGAAGAAGATTATTATCAGGCTATAAATGTAATTGAAAGTTATCTCTATCAAGTGTCATGTATGTTTTTAGATCTGAAGTGGTCACTTAAAAATTATGTAATTTCCTGTTACAGTAAATATTCATCTAAAGATATTCTGGAAGCGGTAAAGGATAAAAAAAGAAATATTTTTATTTCGTATTTTGAAGATAAAATAAAAGATATAAGAGAAGAAAATCCCGATTTCATCGGTATATCGGTGGCATGGAGCAGTCAGATAATACCGGCTTTTACCCTTGCCTGTGTTGTAAAAACATATATGCCGTCTGTCCATATATGTATGGGAGGAAGTATGATAGGACATCTGGCAGATTATTTGAAGTATAAAAAGAACATGTTTTCTTTTGTAGATTCTTATATGCCTTTTGACGGAGAAACAGGGCTTGTAAGACTGGTAAAAGAATTGAAAGATGGAAATTTAAAAGATGTACCGGGGCTTATATATATGAATAAGAAAAATATAGTGGCAAATAAGCCTCAAATATATGAAAATTTAAATAGTCTTCCAATCCCTGATTTTGAAGGTCTGCCGGTGGATAAATATTATTCTCCTCAAGTTTATCTTCCCATAGCTGCTTCCCGCGGCTGTTACTGGGGAAAATGTAATTTCTGTTCTCATCATCTTTCTGCGACTAAATTTCGTTCCAGGAAAGCAGATATTTTATATAATGAAATGAATTTTTTATATGAAAAATATAAGTGTAAAAATTTTTATTTTGTAGATGATGCCATACCTCCTTCAGTAATGATGAACCTGTCACAAATGATAATAGATGGAGCAAAACCTTACAGATGGGCAGGAGAAATCAGATTCGAAGAACTTATGGACAGAAGTTATTTTCAAACTTTATATAAAGGAGGATGCCGGTTTTTATTGTTCGGTCTTGAGTCTTTCTGTCAGAGAATACTGAATTTAATGGATAAGGGATATAAAAAAGAAATGATTGAACCTGTGATAAAAGAAGCACATGAAGCAGGTATAATAACATGGGTATTTTTCTTTCTTGGTTTTCCCGGAGAAAAAAGAAATGAATCCGGAGAAACACTTGAATTTATCGTTAATAATAATCAGTATATTGATATGGTTGGCCCCGGTACCTTTGTGTTAACCAGAAATTCGTCAATACATAATAAATTGAAAAATTTTAAAATAAGAGCTATAAGGGAAGATAAAAACCAGGATCTTCAATTGTCTTTTCCGGCTCTTATGGGTGAAGGAATACAGCAGGATGAAGCATCAAATTTACTCCGGGAATTTCAATCTCATCCTGCTGTTCAGAAGTTTTTAAGACCATTTGTATCAGAACCTCATTTATTGTTTTTTCAAAAGTCATATTTTTATAAATAATTTTTTTAATTGTAAAGAAAATTTTTATATAAATTCTCTTTACTTTTTTTATTTTGACGTGATAATATATCAGAAAATAAATAACTTCAGTCTTTAAAAGATTACAGAAAGGATGAGTGAAAAAAATGGGTATAGGAATTGGTAACCAGAAGTCAAATACTTCAGTAGTTAATAATTATTATGGCGGTGGCGGTATGGGTATGGGGCAGATGAACCCCATGATGATGATGATGAAGATGATGATGAAGATGATGGGCATGATGCAGATGATGAGCGGAGGCCAGTGCAGTCCGATGGGTGGCGGAATGCCGGGAATGGGCGGAATGCCAGGAATGGGCGGAATGCCAGGAATGGGCGGAATGCCAGGAATGGGCGGAGGTTTCCCCGGTATGGGCGGAGGTAACCCGATGACCAGTGCTCTCGCAGGTATGTTAGGCGGAATGATGGGCGGAATGATGGGCGGAGCAATGGCAGGCGCAATGGGCGGAATGCAGCCACCACCACCGGGAATGGGTGGAATGGCAGGAGCAGGAGCAATGGCCGGTGGCCCCAGTCCTATGGGAAGAGGTGGACTCAGAGTTGAAGGAAATAAAGTAACTACACCGGGTGGTTATTCTGTAGAATATAAAGGCACAGACGTAACAATTAAAGGCGGAGCAGGCGGAAAAGGCGGCGGCGCAGGAGCAGCAGCAGGAGCAGGAGCAGCTCAGGGCGGCGGTAATTTTGCATTTGCAGGAGCAGGTGCATTTGCAGGAGCAGGCGGCGCAGGTTCCTATGCATTTGCAGGAGCAGGTTCATTTGGTGGCGGAGCAGGTGCAGGAGCAGGTGCAGCAGCAGGTTTTGGCGGAGCACAGCCTTCCGGTCAGACAAAGATATGGGGAGATCCTCACGTAGATGAAGGAGATGGAAAGCGTTGGGAATGGAAAGATAAAGCAATGAGTTTCAATCTCCCTGATGGAACAAAAATAACAATGAATGCCGATGGACCAAAGGGTGTTGTAAAAGGTATTGATATATATAACGGTAATGACCATGTTCACGGTGAAGGCGGTAGCTTCCAGGGCGGTGTCCAGGGCGGCGGTATGATGAAAGACATGCAGCAGGCCGATGGAGACAGTGTATGGGCAGGTCGGGACGGAAATGTTTCCAACTGGTATAAAAATCCCTTCGGCCAGGGACAGCAGGTTTCTGATATGCAGGGATATCAGGGGAAAAACATCTAAGCCAAATTAATTAAAATAAAAGAGCCAGTTAATTCTGGCTCTTTTATTTTTTAAGAGTAAATATGATAAATTCAGCATTACAGAGAAACCTTATCGGTATAACACTCATGCCAAGACCTCTGCTTACATACATAATTGTAGATTTAACTCTGAACATACCGGCTGAATATTTGAATAAATCCCATGTATGATTGTAAATTGCCCCTAAGAGAGGAAATCTTACCTGTCCCCCATGAGTATGGCCTGCCAGGACAAGGTTCATACCCATCTGTGCAGCCTCTCTGATTATGACGGGAGAATGGGCAAGGAGTATTTTAAATTCTCCTTCTGATGTACCTTCCATTGCCAGTTTAAGATTATCTTTTTTTCTGTGTGGATCATCTACCCCTATGAGTCGAATCTTTGAATCTTTTAATTCTATAAGAGTATTTTCGTTATTTAAAATTTTAATTCCGAAACTGTCGAGGCCTTCTTTTAATCTCTTTCCTTTTGCTTTTAAACCGTTATCATTATTTCCCCATACAGCCCATATACCGAGTGGTGCTCCTATTCCTTCAAGGGTTTTTAGACATGGTGTTATACCCCATGAATTGCTTACAAAATCACCTGTTATGAATATGATGTCAGGTTTTTCTTCTTTAATAATGTGCCTTATTCTTTCTTCCCTTTTACCATATTTACTTACATGGAGGTCAGAGAGATGAATTATTTTCAATCCGTTAAATTCATCGGGTAAATCAGAAAAAGATAAATCTTTTTTTGTTACATCAAAATTTTTAGAACGTTCAAACTGTATATAAATACATATTAAAAGCAGAAATATTATAACATATAGTAAAATATTCATTATTAAATTCCTTTTGAGTCGTGATGCGCTGCACACCCGCACCTGTATTATGCATCAGATATATTTTAGCCAAAAAATTTCTTTTTTAAAACTAATATTACAAAGTGAGGTAAAGCTACCATTCTCATAAATCTTGACGGCTCCCTGTAAAGTCTGTAAAGCCATTCTATATTCAGTTTAATCATCCATGCAGGTGCTCTGTCAAGTTTACCTGAGAGAACATCAAAACTTCCTCCCACACCGATAGAAACAGGAACATCAAGTTTGTCCAGATTTTTGTATGCCCATTTTTCCTGTGATGGTACTCCCATTGCTATTATCAGTATATCAGGTTTTACTTTTTTTATTTCTTCTATTACCTCTTCGTCTTTTCCTCTGAAATATCCGTGATGGGTTCCTGCAATGTTTAATGAAGGGTAGCGGATTTTAAGATTTTCTGCCGCTTTTTCTGCCACACCTTCCTGAGATCCTAAAAAATAAAAGGTATAACCTTTCTGTGCTCCTCTTTCTGCAAGCTTTTGAAGTAGATCTATGCCTGCTACTTTTTTGATTTTTTTTCCATGAAGGACAGAACTGCTCCATACTATTCCTGCAGTATCGGGAACTACAAGATGGGTATTATTGATGACATCTTTTAATTCTTTATCCTTTTGAGCCATCATGGTCATTTCAGTACCCAGGGTTACTACAAGATGAGGTGTTTTTTCTTTAATGAATCTTTCTATTATATCCAGAGATTCCGACATGTTAACAGGATGTAATGAAACTCCTAAAATATCTATCTTTTCCAATGATTATCTCCTTTAATTAGTGAAAAGTGAGTAGTGAAAAGTATTGAAAATAACGTTTTTTCACTTTTCACTTTTCACTCTTTGTTAGTAACTATTCCTTGCAAAAGCCATACCAATAACTTCATTCAGTGCACTTTTCAGATCCTGATTTTCCGGTGCTATTAATTCATTCTCGCAGATAATTACTTCTTTCCCTCTGTGAAGCATTTCTTCCATAACCATAATAGCAGCAGCTTTAAATTCCGTAAGGACAGTATCAAAATTATCTTTTAATGTTTTTATATCTTCTGATAAGAGTTTTTTATTTGCAAGATTATTACTGCAGTTAACAATATGACATTCATATGTTTCTTCCAGATATTTTTTTTGACTTTCTATTGCATATGGCGGAGCTGTAGTGAAAAATATAACTTTTTTCCCTTTAAGACTTGAATGTTCAGGTATGAGAGGCTTTGGTTTAAATACTGTTTCTATTATAAGATGGGTAGACACGAGTGAATTAAGGAAATTTCGAAGTTTTTCTTTTTTACCTGCATCGCATTTTGTTATAATTATCATATCTCCTTTTATTATACTGTATCTTTCTATTTTACCGAATTTGTCGGGATCCTGATCCGCACCTATAATAACTATTTCTCCGTTTAATCTTACAGGAGGTCTTGCTATACCGCTTCCCTGGTATATTAGCAATTCCGTACCGAGTTTTTCTGCCATTTCAGTTCCTTCCCATACATTCGAAAAAGCTGCCACACCTGTTCTATAAGCTTCACCGACTCGAAAACAGCCTATTACCGGGAAGCCTGTGCTAAGAGCTGTCTGCCAGTTGTCAGAACATATATGGCCTTCTTTCTTACTCAGTTCAAGTATATGTTCCTTAGTTAACCTGTAACCTTCCGGAGAAATCAGAACCGGTTTTACCGGTCCCCCTCTTCCCATAGTGATAAATACGGGCCTGTACTTACCCATCATTTTTGCCATACTATTTATAACAGAAGTTTTTCCTACTCTTTTCCCTGTGCCGAGGAAACCAAGAGTAGTAATATCTGTTCTGTGAAGAATGAAATCTCTTAACAGCGGTACATTACGATCACCGGTAAAGGTAAAATCCAGACCTTCATAAGTAGCTCCTGATGCTGTTATGACAGGGGCAAATTCGTTTCTGGTAGACGTTAAAACAGTAGGAGCACCTGTAAGATCATAAACCTTTTCAGGC
Source organism: Vulcanimicrobiota bacterium (assembly GCA_036746235.1). Taxonomy (GTDB): domain Bacteria; phylum Vulcanimicrobiota; class SpSt-956; order SpSt-956; family JAKJGF01; genus CALARM01. Next base: position 6,232 of record DAIOEN010000211.1, read on the forward strand.
TGAAATTCAGCAAGGCCTTTTTTTATTCTTTCCATAGAATTCAATCCACTGTCATATATTACAGGTACAGAAAGTTTTTTCAGATCCTCCGGTTCTCCTATTTTTTCTATGGAGCCGAGTATTACTGCTCCTGTTACATTACCTATTTCTTCCGTTGCATATTTTATGGCGCTGTTATTTGTATGGAGATATGTGGAACCTTCTAAAAGAAGCATTGTTCGTTCTTTATTCATATAGCTACTCCTTTACAGGTATAATTACTTTCATAAAATTATATTTTAACTCATTTGGGATTTTTTTCCAAGAAATTTTAAAAAAATCAATACCTTGACAATATAAACCATTAATGTTATATTAAAGTTTAAATATTTTCCCCAAGTATGCTTTTTTGCTTTCTAAGGAGGGTAATTTTACTGTGATAACCAATGTGGATTCTCTTGGTATCGTAAATTCTGTTAATGAGCCTAAATATGGCAAATTTTCTTTTCAACCTCTTGATGATCGTATAGCCACCATTGTTGGAAATTCATTGAGAAGGGTTCTTTTATCTTCACTGCCCGGAGCATCTGTCTATTATATAAAGATAGATGGTGTTCTTCATGAATTTTCTACTATACCGGGTATTGTAGAAGATGTTACTCAGATTGCTCTGAATCTCAAGAAATTACGTTTTAGAGTTTTTTCGGACAGGAATAAGATTTTATATCTTTCTGCAAAAGGTACAGGGCAGGTCACAGCAGCTGATATTCAGGCTGACAGTGAAATAGAGATACTCAACCCGTCTTTACATATAGCCACTATGTCAGAAAAAGATGCCACTCTTTCTATGGAAATTGGTGTTACTACAGGTACAAGGTATATATGTGCAGATAAATATACTGACCTGGAAGGACAGATGAATGTTATTCCTATAGATTCTTATTTCTCCCCTGTAGAAAAGGTCTGTTACCATATTCAGAAACCGGAAGTTGGTAGCACTGCCGGGTCTGTTCTTGTTATGGAACTCTGGACCGATGGCAGTCTTCTGCCAAATGAAGCTTTAAGCAGAGGTGCTAAAATTCTCAGTGATTATTTAAATCATTTTGTAGGTCTTAAAGCAGGACTTGAGAAGGTTCAGAAATCTGACAGTATACAGATTCAGGGAACTATACCTCCCCTGGATATGAAAGTAGAAGATTTAAATCTTTCCGTAAGAGCCCTGAATTGCTTGAAGAGAGCAGGAGTAGAAAATCTTGGAGAATTAATCCTGGAAAAAGAATCAGAGCTTATGAGTATCAGGAATTTTGGTAGAAAATCTATGACAGAAGTAATAGATAAGTTAAAAGAATTTGGCCTGAACCTGAAGCCTGAAGATGAGTAATTGAATAAAGAATAGTTTCTTGATAGAGGCAGAACTCAGTTCTGCCTCTATCTGTACTGAAGATAATTTTCAATAATTTTATGTTAGATTCTTTTTTAAATATATGGTATCATTTTTTAGGTTATGCAGCTTGTCACCAGATAACTGAGAGAACTATTTTTTTCGGTTCCAGGCCTATGTTTGTCTGTTTTCGCTGCTCCGGTATATATGCAGGTTATGCCTTATCCTGTCTGTTTATTTATCTTACAAGAAGAAATAAAGCCAGATATTTCCCGGAGAGAGGAGTCATAATTACCGGAATTATCCTTTCATCCCTTATGTTTATTGACGCAGGCACTGCTATGGCAGGATTGAGGCATGGAGAAAATGATATAAGGCTAATTACCGGCCTTATGGCAGGTATGTCTTTACCTTTTGTAGTATTTCCTGCTATTAACAGATTATTATCCTATAATTCGGGGGAAGATAAGAAAATTATAGATGGACTGAAAGCTTTTGCAGGTCTTATTCTGTTAAACTGTCTGATTTTTTTTCTGTTTAAATCAGGTAAAGACTTTTTATTCTGGCCTTTCTTTTTATTAACAGGGACAGGTTTTGTACTTCTTTATCTTAACCTTAACTCTATATTAATATTATTTTTTCTGAGATTAACAGGACATTATACAGAAGCTATTTTTAAAGTTACAGTTGTGTCTTTTATATTATCTTTTTTTGAAATTTTACCTGTATACTGGTTATATAAGTTTCTGGGAATAAAAAATTAGTGCGTTAAATCAGAGAGAACATAAAATTCATTTCACGGAAAAGGAATCCAACTTTTAAGAGAGAATATCATTAAAAGTAAGTTTTATAAAAAGAGGAGTGACTGTTAAATAATATGGGAAAAAAGAAAATTGAAATAATGTCTGAAGATAATATGGCAGGAGAACATATGTCAGAGGAAGATAATTCAAAAGCAGGGGATGAAGTGGCAGAGGGAAATGGAATGTCTGATAAGGTTGTTAATGAAAAGTCTCTTTCAATTGAAGAAAAACTCAAAAAAGAACTGGAGGAAACAAAAGCACAGGCCAACCAGAACTGGGAAAGTTTCCTTCGTGCCAGAGCCGATTATGAGAATTTCAAAAAAAGAGCAGAACAGCAGATAAACTCAGGAACCATTACGGGAAAAAGAGTTATTATAGACAGGGTGCTTGAAGTTCTTGATAATTTTGAAAGAGCTCTTAATATTGATGAAAGTAAAGCAGATGTCAAAAATATTCTTATTGGTGTGAGAATGATATATAAGCAGTTAAGGGGATTACTTGAAGATGAAGGTGTAAAAGAAATTCCTACTGTAGGTAATATATTCGATCCCAGATTTCATGAAGCAGTGGAAACTGTAACCTCTGACAGACATAAAGATGAAGAAATAGTAGAAGAATGTCTCAAGGGATATACCTTTAAAGATAGTGTTCTGAGACCTGCTCATGTCAAGGTCGCAAGGGTGCCTGCCGATTCGCTCCCAAAAGATATAAATATTTAAAATTGTGACGACGCGTCACGCGTCACGCGTGACGCGTCACGATTTCTACTTCCCTGATTTTTCCTTCATGTCTTTTGCCTGCTGCTGAATTCTCTTTGCCAGCATTTGAACCTGATAGAGTTTTTCTCCTCCTCTTATTGCCTGAAGTATGCCGTTCTGAAGATGAGCGGGATCTTCATCTTTCAGATATAATCTCATTTCTGCAGTACCTTCTTTGGATTCCTTTATACCTATTTCAAAAATCTGTTTGGTTTGCTCCATTATCTGTCTTTCTCTTTCATCTGTAAGGTCAGGCAATTTTTCTTTTTTTAATGTTTCCTCACTCTGCCTCAGCAGACCGTCAAGCCAGTCAAGTGTTGATAAAAACTCTTCTTCTGAAATCCTTTTCTGCATAAAAGCTACTGCACTGTCATAAATCTTTTTTACATTCGGTGTCATCATAGGAGTAACCATATCTTTTGCTTCTCCTACATCTATCCTTACAGTAGGCTCTTCTACCGGCTTTTCTTCTATTGGTTTAATATCAGGTATTGGTATATGACATTTCGGACATATTTTAATGTCTGGCTGTGCTTTAAGTCCACATTTAAAACAGATTTTTTCTTTCGGTATGGTGTCTTTTTCTGCTTCTTTATCAGCTTCTTCTACTGCAGACACAAGTATATTATAAGAACTGCTAAGTTCTTCTGCTGCCTGTCTCACCAGTTCTGTGCCTTCCAGTATATGTTCCGGATCATCATCTTCAAAATACATTTCTATTTCTTCAAAACCATCTTCCATTAAATCAAGAGCTTCCATGATGAGGGGCGCTTCTTCTTCCGCTTCTTTTGTATCATATGCCTCATTCATAACTTCCTGAATATTTTCACAGGCACTCTTATGAAAGGTTTTACAGAAGTCCAGTCTTTTTCTCAGGTTTTCCGGTCCATAAAGCCCATCTGCCACTCCTTTACCTATTCTGATTAATTCACTGATCATAGGAGAATCGGAAAATATCTGTATTTTTTCTTCATCTTTTTTCAATATATCAGCAGATTCAAACAGAGAGTTAGTTTCTCCTATTAATTCTTCTATACCTGCATCCAGATGTTGTAGATTTCCGTCTTTGAGATAGGAATTAAGTTCATCCAGAGATTCCTTAAATCTTGCAAGTCCTTCTTCGATCATAGGTAATCTTTCATTTGCCACATCTGTTTTTGGCTGGGTTTTTGCCAGAAACTCAACTGTATCTGCCATGTTTTTATGTAGCAGGTAAAGAATGCCCAGTTGTTCCTGAAGCAAATCAGGTTTTACTTTTCCCTGTTTCAGCGCCTGGGCAACACGGATAAGATTATTTACATCAGGTGATCTGGTTAAGTTTTCTTCTTTTCCTGCTTCTTGAAATTTTTTCGCTATGTCTTTTGGAAGCTTTTTATATTCCATAATTTCTAATCCCTCTTTCAATCAAAGTTGCAAATATCAGTTTTTTCTATTTCGGAAAAATTAGTAAAAATCCTGCTTGAAAATAGTTCATGTTTCTATAGTTTTAGAAAAATTTTCAAAAAGCTTTCTGGCTTCTTCTTCTATTCCCTTTTTTATTTCCTGGCCGGTAAATACCGTATGTTCCGGCTTTCCTATAATATAAACACTTACTATTTGCTGTACCGGCATGGCTCCGGTATTTTTCTGATATATATCCAGAAGTTGCCATCCTTTTTTCAGAAACGTATTTACTTCTGTCAGATCTGATGTTTCGTATATTTCTTTTATATCTTTAAAATCTCTTTTCATAAAGATTACTCCTTTTTAGTGAGTGGTGAGTAGTGAGTGGAATCTATCTTTTCCTCGTTTAATTTATTTTGGAGAGAAATCAGTTTTTTTATTAACATAGTAATTTCTGGAAATTCTTCTGTATGATTTACAGCGTCCAGTAAAAGTATCAGGCCAGGAGATATATAATTTAAAAAATCTTTCTTGCCTTTTACTATACCGAGAAAACCGTAAGCTCCCAGTGCCTGCATAAGTCTCTGCATGGAAGTTTTGTAGAATATATCTGTAAAATGTTTTTTATCATGAACAGGTTTCTCTTCACAGTAATAATCCAGCAATTCTTTTCGTAATGTCTTTTCCAGAGATACATAAGGATCATAGAGGAGTGATGCAAGATCATACTGACATACGCCGAGTCTTGCCGATTGAAAATCCAGAAAATACAGACTGTCCTCTTTTATATAGATATTCTGTGATTGAAAATCCCTGTGAACTATAACAGTTTCTTCTTTAGAAAGTGTTTCTGCAAGACTGTTAAATTCCTCTATTAAATGAACGGAATCCTTTATATGTAAGTGGAAAAATTTATCCACACAGCTTTCCATGAAATAATCTGTTTCCCACCGGTAGTAATTATGGTCAAATACCCTGTCTGTTATTGATTTACAATCTGCGGGATTTATTTGCTGTAATTTTATAAGCCACTGAAGTACTTGTTTATAGAACTTACCTGCTTCATCTTCTTTATCTTTCAATTCCAGAATTTTACTCTGTAATGATACCGTTCCTCCGTCTTCAAATAATATGAGTCCCTCTTCTCTGTTATAATTATATATTTCCGGTACAGGTATATGATGTTTTTTCAGAAAAAGCCCTATTTCAATATGTTCATTCACTTCTTTTTGGGAATAACATAGTACTGTATGTTTCTTGTCCCCTTTAACTCTGAAATACTGTCTCTGAGAGCCTCCTCCGTATATTTCCTCTATAGATATTGTTGAGTTATATAGTTCGCCGAGTAATTTTGAATAACTTTTCGGAATATTAAGCAACTTTTTACCTCCATGTTTTATGTGTTTATAATTGAGTCTTTTGTTACAATTGCATTTTCTATATTCTGGCACCCGGAAATTTCTACATTATCCCATATAATGGAATTTTTTATCTTTACCATGCCAGAAATTTTTACGTTTTTACCTGTAACAGAAAATCCTTCCAGTGTTACGTCATTACTTACATATGAAGAACTGTGGCATATATGATTATCTGTTATATTCTCTACTCTATAAACTTTATTCTCTAAAATATCCCTGTGAGCCTCCCAGTAGGATTGAACCGTTCCTATGTCACGCCAGTAATAAGGCTTATCCGGTATATATGCCATAACACGTCCCGGCTCTTTTTGTATTATGTCGAGTATGACAGGATTTATCTCAAAATAATCTTCCCTGTCAGGGAGTCTGTATAAGAATTCATTACTGTATACTGTTATGGCAGACCCTGCCAGGTTTCTTACAGACTTATCTTCTTTTCTTCCCAGATTATTTGCTATGTCAACTACCGTGCCGTCTTTCAGTATACTAACATG
>DAIOEN010000212.1:0-12388 GCA_036746235.1 Vulcanimicrobiota bacterium
TGCAGTCATAATGACCTTACTCATCTACTATTTCCTCCAATCCATAAACAATTCTGATCATCACAGCCCGGATCCTTACAGGAATAACCTGCTTTTTTCACTGTATCCCAAAAGAATTGAGGAGCTTTTTCAGACAGATAAATACTTTTATTTGTTTTCAAAGCAGTACGATGGGCTGAACATAATAACTGAAGACAGGAGAGATCCACATCTGTAATATTTTCCAGATCAATAACCAGACTGTTAGCCTTATCTAAAGCTTCTATTAAAGTAGCCTTCAGTTCGCCTGCCCTCTGTACTGTCATATCACCGTCTAAAATCAATTTCCCTCTTCCTCCTTCTTCAAGTTTAAATTCCAACACAACCACTTCCTTTCCTCAGAAAAGTTCTACATTATCTCCAAGATCGTCTTCTTTATTATTTTTATTTTCTTCAAAGAGTTCCACATTATCTCCCATAGAACTGTCGCTTTCTCCGAAGAGTTCCACATTATCTCCCATAGAACTATCGCTTTCTCCGAAGAGTTCCACATTATCTCCCATAGAACTATCGCTTTCTCCGAACAGTTCCACATTATCTCCAATAGAACTATCGCTTTCTCCGAAGAGTTCCACATTATCTCCAATAGAACTATCGCTTTCTCCGAAGAGTTCTACATTATCTGCCTGATGTGCTAGTTCTATTTTTTTATCAGGTAAAGATCTGTCTGTCCTGACAGGAGTATTTTTCTGAAGAGGTCTGGATTTAACCGATAGTTTAGAAGGAATGTTTTTATAGCTGACTTTTGACATCTCCGGTTTAGAATGGCTGACTTTTGACAGATGAATTTTTCTTTCACTATCCATTGTATATCTGACTTCCAGATCCTTAAGAAAATCCTTCCTGCCTGAAGTTGATGGCGATTCAAGTTTTTTCGCCTGAGTCACCAGCCCATCCAGTTCTTTCAGAATATTATTTATTACAGATGAAACTCTGCTGTGGACATTTATTTCTTTAACAGTTTTCTCTATATGAAAGGAGAGGTCTTTACTGGATGTATTCAAATGAGTCATAAGGACGATAATATTCTCATTCATTTTTCTGAGTGAATTTACAAGTGCTTTAAGTTCCCGAACCATATTATCTATATCATTATATTCTTTATTAACTTCAAATGTATTTTTAGATAAATGCTCACTTGCTTCAGATATATTATTTAAAAAATCAAGGACAGAAACTGTCTGACTTCTGGAATCCAGAGATAATTGTTGAATGGCCTCTGCAATAGCTCCCATAGCTGCTCCGCTTTCACCTATATGGGTTGCCTTAATTCTGGCATTAAGAGCAATAAGTTCAATTTCTTTGCCTGTCTGTTCTATATCACCTGCAAAACTGCACATTTGTTTTACTTTTGCAGCACCTGAACTCATAGAATTCGAAACATTACGATGTGTATCTTCACTCTTCAGCAGAGAAGATATAACAGAATTCAGGCCTTTTTCAATATCACCCAGAAAAGAAGAACCTGTTCTGTCAATATCACCGACAGTGCTTTTTATTTCTTCAGACATAGCAGTAATATGCTTATCAATGTCCTGCAGATTTTCCTTAATTCTGTTTACTGCCTCAACAAATTCCTTAAGAGAATATGCAAGCTGTGCTCTTTGAAGTTCACATATATATCTTATCCTGCCTGTAAACTCTTCCCCGCTTCTGCCTCTGTTCTGGATTTCTTCTTTAATCCATTTACGGGCATCGTTAAGAGCAGACACTACATGTTCTATCTGCTGTCTTGTAATATCATGAAACTGAATGGACATAACCACTTCTCCTATATTAGTGCAAATATTTTGTGATTGTAATAAAATATTATTTGCAGCAGAGGAGGAATTAATATTCATATCCTGAAGTGATGACAGGCTGGTTCTGACATTGTTAAGAATATTAATTATTTGTTTATGCTGTTCTGTTTCTAACATTACAACACCTGACATAGTCTCTCCTATTATATCACTCATAACTTTCGACTGTTCTGTAATATCGCTTGATTTAGTTGCAATACGGGCAGCCAGTTTTTTTATATCATCTGCCAGTGTATTAAATCCCGCATCACTTCTTCCAAGTCTGGCACTTTCAATTCTTGTGGAAATAGCCATCATCTTCAGGACTTTAACAATTTTTTTAAATCCTTCCATAGGTTTACAGATACTATCAAGCATATGTTTGATATGTTCAAGATTCTTTGAACTCTTCTGTAAATCAATATCTGAGTCCTTCAGATATCTCTCCATACTATCGCTCAGATTTCCAAGACCTTCTATAGAATTTATCATTTCCTGACCTGCTATTAAATTAACAGCAGATGAACATTCTCCCGACATCTTATCTGCCATAGAGCTTAATTCCATCAATTTTGAGCCTATAGAAAGAAATTCATTTTCCGTAGATTTATTAACAGAATCTATGTCAGAAGAATATTTTTCAAGGAGTTCCATCCAGGTTTTGTAATTTTTTTCTAAATTTTCTGATAACATAGTATTTTCCCTGATCCTTATGTATTTCTTTCGTGACGCATTACACGTGACGGGAAGATTGAACTCATAAACTATAAATACACACCGGGTTATGTGCTTATAGAATTATATCGGCATAATAAAATATATATTTAGTATATTAAATATTATAACAGAAAAAATTATAAAAATTAATAGGCAAATATGAAAATAGTGAGAAGGGAGAGGGGAGATATAGGAGAAATATTGTGAAGGGTGAAGAGGAAATAGGTTCTTATTACCGTAGCAGGTAAAAGGGTACCCATAAAAAGCTTCTGCCTGGCAGGCTCTGGAGAAGAAAAATTAGTTTTTTATATAGTATTAAAAATTAAAAAAGGGTTAATTTATTGTCTGTAAAACAAATGATATAAGGCAAATTATTTTTCTTCGTAAGAGCCTGTCAGGCAGAAGCTGATAACATGGTTACTAATTTACCCGGTGCGGTATCCAGTTGTGACCTCCCCGTCATGGCACTTATATGGAGAATCATAGATATGAATATCGTTCTTACAGGGTTTATGGGCAGCGGCAAAAGTACGTGCGGTAAAATGCTGGCAGATATAACAGGAATGAATTTTATTGATATCGATACATTGATAGAAAAAAAAACAGGTGTCACAATAAGCGAAATATTTACACATTACGGAGAAAAAAGATTTAGAGAACTGGAAAGCAATGTTATTGAAGAAGTCAGCAACATGGACGGTTGCGTTATTGCCACAGGAGGCGGGGCAGTAATGTCTTCACGAAATATGGATAATCTCAGAAAAAACGGAAAAATAATTTATCTCCATATATCTTATGATAAAGCAATGGAAAGAACAAAAAAAAATATTGAAACAAGGCCTCTTATCCATAAAGGAAAAGGTATAAAAAAAATATATAATGACAGACAGGAATTATACAAAAAAAACGATTTTGAAATCGATGCTGATAAAGAATTACCTGAAGTAATGAAAAGACTTACGGAGATTCTGGAGATTTTAATTCACCACTCACTAAATTATCCATTACAAGAAAAGCATTTCTTCTGAGTGCGTCAAAATCTACAAATCCTGCAGAAATCTGATTACCTTTATAGATGTGCCTGAATTCTTCTTCAGAAAGTTTTAGAAAGGGAAGAAGAGGAATCTTAAAACCGATAAATCCCCAGGGAGAAACTTCTTTCACAGGTATTATGGTTTTATTCTGAGGGCATAGATCCTGGCAGGTAGAACACCCGTATAATCGTCTTCCCCAGAGTTTTTTATAATATTCCGGTATAATTTCTTTCTTTCTCCCGCTTATATATTGGAAACATCTTTTCCTGTCAATAATATAAGGTTTTATGATTGCTCCTGCAGGGCAGTTTTCCATACAAATATTACAGGATGCGCATTTATTTTGCTCCGAAGGTTTATCGGCAGGTAATTCTATATCTGTAATAATACCTCCAAGAATTATTCTTGAACCATATTCTTCCGTATAAACAACAGAGTTTTTACCGTAAAAGCCGATACCTGCTCTTACGGCAAGAGGTTTTTCTGCAAGTGGGCCATTGACGAATATTTTAAAATTTCCATTGGTATATGTTTTTATAACTTTTACAATTTTCTGAAGTTTTTTTCTCAGGAATTTATAGTTATTTCTTACAGTATAAAGGGCAATTTCACCATATGGTTCAGAAGGAATCTGATTGTATTCTTCATAATAACAGAGTGCTGTCATTATGATTGATTTGCCTTCAGGCATAAAAGAGACGGGAGAACAGAAAGAATCTATCTTTTCTTCATTCCATCTTTCATCTTCCTGTATATATCCTTCCTTTAAAAAAGTCTTAATTTTTTCTTTTTCTTCAGAAAGATCTTCAGCAGTAGTTATACCTGCTTTTATACCAAGATTATAAGCTTCTTTTTTTATTCTCTCACAGATTGTTTCCATATTTTGTCATGTATTATATCTAAATATTTCGACAAAATAAAGGTTTTTTTATATAAAAATAGAATTTTATATAAGGAATAATTTTGATGACCTGAGCATAAGCCTGTATAGTGAAGTTCACAGTAAATTACAGATAATCCTCGCGTAACGCGTGACAAGTCACGCAACACGATAACTAAAAAGGAGTAATATTATGAGGCGTTGTTTCAAATGTGGTACGGAAAATACTGATGATGTATATCTCTGTGTTAAATGCAGTTTCAAATTACCGAAGTTAGATGAAAATATATCACCTCAGACAAATATTCCAAAATCTGCACGGCTATCGAAAATTCTGGAAATAAGCAACAATTATATAGAAGGAGAAATATCTCCTGAAACAATGGTGGAAGAATTAGAACAGCAGAAAATATCTTTCAGACAGGTTCTTATGAGATTTCGCAAGATGAATCTGCCAAAACCGTTGCAGGAAGAATTCAAAGAACAGATTGATCTTGGTATTGAAGGAATGAGTTTATTTGTCGAAGCTATGGAAACCATTCAATCCACTGCTCCTCCTCCGAAAGATGAGCCTGATGATGAACCTTTTGAACTGGATGGCGACAGTAAGAAAAAAGTTTTAAAAGCTATGGAAAAAACGAAACAGGCAAATGAAATACTGAATGAATGTTATGAGAAGTCCTGTGAAAGTATGAGACAGGTTCAGGAAGAAGCCATGATTTACGAAGATCAGCTCGGGAATATACTTCCTGAAGAAGAGGAAGAACAGGAAGAACAGGGATAATATTTTCTATAAATCTGGATTTACGAAGGTGTCATGTATCTCTTTCAGATTAAGCCTGTAAGCTCTTCCTGCTTCAAAATTTACTTTATCCTGAAAAGAAGTATCTTTAAAATTAACGGTATAAATATATTCTCCAGGTTTAAAATGTTCTGACAGAGATTTTCGAGACAGAATCGATATATTCCGGACATAATTACCTTTAAAATCTAAAGAAAGATTACTGGCTGTTTCGTTAATAAATTCAACAATGATATAAGGTTTTATTTCATCCCTGCTGACAGTATTGACATCAAAATTTAAGAAACTGTTCTTTGCAGAATTAATTTTATCTGACCAGACTTTCTTTTTCTCACCGGGAAATCCGGCACAGATTTCTCCGGTATTATTCAGTTCTTTTCTGGCTCTTTGCAGATCTCCAAGATGATAATAACATCTGGCAAGATAATAACTGGCTTCAGGACAATCAGGATTATATAATAAAGCTTTTTTGTAATTTTCAATAGCTTTATTCAGATATTCTAAAGATGTACCGTCGGAAAGATGTTCAAATTTTGACTTCAACATTTCTATTTCATAAAGCCCGTAAAAGACATGACCCAGCATATAATAAGCTTCATAATGATTTTTTTTTCTTTTTATACAATCATAAAAATCTTCAATAGCCTTTTTAGAATCAGCTGTTGACGATTTGTAACCCAGTGTGCCGGCAGAATCGCAGTAAGTTTTTTTCCCATCTATGGATTTTTTTAAATTACTTACCCCTTCATTAAATACCTTCTGTATCATATATCTGTTAATAATCAGATAAGAAGAAATAATTAAAATGAAGATAAGAAAATCAAGAAAAATTTTTACCATTTTCCCTGTCCTTTTATCGGGAATCTTTTCTGAAACAGAGTCGGGACAGGTATAAACAACTTCGTCCTTCACCATCTCTTCACAGGGAAGATTTTCTTTTCTCTCTTCCTCACTTTTTTTCTCTTCATCCTTCTTTTTCTCCGACTCACTTTTCTTCATTTCTTCGGTTTTTTTAACTTCTATTCTGGAGGTTTTAAACAGCTCTTTCTTCATATATGAAGCAGAGGGATATCTTTTCTCAGGATCTGAAGCGAGACATGTATTTATTATCCTGTCCAGAGAAGGATGAACGCCAGGTAAAACCTCTTTTAAGAGTTTAATTTTACCTCCCGTAAAATTTTCTTCTTTACCTGTAAGTAGATAATACATCGTAGCACCAAGGGAAAACAGGTCACTTCTCTCACTGAAATTTCCACTAAGTTCTTCAGGAGCACTGTATTTACCGGCAGGCAACATGCCTGTATGGGCAACTCCGGGAGACAGGAGATGAAAATCCAGTAAAACAATCCTTTTATCAGCGTCTTTAACCATTATGATATCAGGATAAATACTGCGATATACTATATGCTGATAATGGACATAGTCAAGGAGATCGAGTATCTGAATGGCCCATGATATGACGTTTTTCTGAGAAATTCCCGGTTTTCCCTCTTCTTTGAGTATTTCATAAAGAGATTTTCCTTTAAAATAGTCCATTACAAGATAATGTCTGCCTTTCTGAACAAAATAATTGGTAACTGCAGGAATAGAAGTATGGCGGATATTAGAGAAGAGCTTTATTTTATTTCTTAAAGTCTCCGTATGTTCCTTAATATTTGTTTTTCCATGGTTAAAAATAAGTTCTTTTACAAGACACATATTTTTAAATCTCAAGTCTTCAGCTATATATACAATGCCTTCGGGAGATTCTTTAAGTAAATACTGTATCTTATATGTATTGGATGTAGAATTTCTGACAAAGGGGGGAAGTTTTTTTGATAAAGATATTATTTTATATCTCCCGTCAAGTAACGTATCAGATGGGAATATGCAGGGTGGCTCAATATCAGTAATTTCACTGCCACAATGAAAACAAAATCTGGATTTTCCTATTTCATCATTTCCACAGTTAAGACAAAAATTTAACATTTTTCACTCTACCCGGTCAAAATTTATTAGATCTCAAGTCTCAACTCTCAACTCTTTAGCTACATCCTGAGTTCTACTAACAATCTATGGCACAGCGAAAACCCCTTAAAGGGCTTCGATAGTCAGGATTTTCAAAACCTCTGAAACTGCATGTTGCCAGTTGATTCTTTCCACCTCTATATACTTTTGTTTTACCTGTTTCATAGGGTCCTCTGTAAGGATAAGGGTAATACCAGTCAGAAGTCCATTCATATATTGTACCGACCATATCCATAACACCATAGGTACTTGCTCTGCCTGGGAAGGCTCCTACACCGGAAAGAGAAAGGTTCCCTGTAGAAAGATTCCCTGTAGAATAGTTATCCCATTCATCTCCCCATGGGTATTTTCTTCCGTCATTTCCCCTGGCAGCTTTCTCCCATTCAGCTTCAGAGGGCAGCCTCTTTCCTGCCCATTCGGCATATCTGGAAGCTTCATGCCAGTTTACGCTGACTGCAGGAAAATTCTCCATACCCTGTTTGAAATACTGTCTCCAGTGAGTAATAGCTGCTCCTGTTTCTCTTACAAATTTATCAAATTGTATATTTGTAACAGGATATTTATCTATTAAAAAAGCTTTCACTTTTGCACTGTGTTCGGGAGATTCATTTATTTCTCCTTTATCAGAACCTATAACAAATTCTCCTCCCGGGATAAATACCATATCAGGGTAATCATCTGCTATAAGTTTTTCAAGCCTCTCGGAAGATAGAATTGCGCCGGACATATCTCTGGCAGAGGAAAATCTACTGGAAAGCTTTAACTGAATGGCTTTGTTTATCACCTTTGCCAGGTTTGATGAGAGAGATGGATTTAATTTCTCCACCGGTTCTGTATTTACACCTTCAGGTTTAATACCTGTAAGCATATGGTGCATTGTAATGCCGAGTGAGTATATATCACTTCTCGGTTCAGGTTTTCCTTTGAGCTGTTCTAAAGCACAGTAACCCATAGTGCCTATAGTAGTTTTTGTTGTATTACTGCCTGCACCTACAGTTCTGGCTATACCGAAATCTATAAGTATAGCTTTCCCGTCGCTCTCTCTTATCATAATATTGGACGGCTTTAAATCCCTGTAAACAACAGGAGGGTTCTGATTATGCAGATAATCCAGTATATCCAGTATCTGAAGTGACCAGTCAATTACCCTGTCTTCTTCAAGAGGCTTACCGGCATATTCCTGAAGAATCGTTTCCACATCTTTTCCTTTTATATAATCCATGACAAGATAATACCTTCCATGTTCCGGGAAATAATCCAGAACTACTGCAAGCCCTGTGTGGCGAAGTCTGCTCAGAAGGACGGCCTCTTCTTCAAATCGTCTTATTGCGTATTTATCACCTTCAGAGGAATGTTGCAACATTTCTTTCACAGCACATTCTCTGCCAAGTCTGATATCCATGGCAAGGTAAACATATCCCATGCCACCTTTTTTTATAATATCTATTATTTCATATCTTCTTTCCAGTATATATCCTGCATCAATTATTCTGTCAGAAGATAAATCCATAAGAGGATGACCGCAATCAGAACAGAATCTGGCTTTAGACAAATTTTCAAAATGACATTTACTGCAGTTCATATATGTCCCCGGTGACAGAGGTAAGACCTCCAATGATTATAAGTCGTTACGCTAACGCGTAACGGGAGGAACTATAACTATTATGTAGTTGTTTCCTGGCAACCCCTTAGCTGTTCACCACTCACTCATTTATCTTTCCTGAAACTATGTAAATCAAAATTGACAAACTTATCTGAAGGCCCTGCTAATTTCATAGTAAAACCTTTATTTGCTTCCAGATTTATTTTATCAGTAAAAGAATATTCCTGATAGGTAACAGTAATGTTGTATTCCCCGGTTTCCAGAGATTTCAAGACTGTTTTTCCTGCCAATAAGGAGATAGAATCCAGTGTTTTACCATTAATTTCAATATTTATATGCTCATCTGTATTATTAACAAATTCCAGGTAAGGCCCTTTATCTGATGGAACATAAACCGTATTGCCAAAACTATCGGCAGCCCTGTCAATATTCTTTTTCCATGTTGATTTTTTATTGCCCTTAATCATTTTAGAAAGAAGTTTGCCGGCAATATTCAATTCTTCCCTGGATTTAATCCAGTTACCCTGTTGATAATAACATCTGGCAAGATAATAGTGTCCTTCCATATATGCAGGAGAAGATTCTATAGCCCTTTTAAATGCTTCTATAGCTTTCGGCAGTTCATCCTCTGACAGAGGAGAATTTTCAAATTTATGTTTCATTACATCCAGTTCATAAATACTATAATAACAATGACCCATCATATAATAGCCCTTCGGATCTTTATTATATCTCATGGTGTAATCATCAAATTTCATAATAGCTTCTTTATATTTTGTCATAGGGTCGGTATAACTGCCTTTACCCTGTGAATTAACATACTCTGATTTACTGTCACAGGCTTTACTATAAATTAAAAGGCCGTCATTAAATAAGGTTTGAGAAACAGTAGCGTTATATATCCAGTAAATCCCATAGATAATAGCAAGAACCAGAATTATGAGAATACAGGTAATTATATTCTTTACCACGTTTGCACTCTTCTCTGCCTGTTCTATAAGTTCATCTTTTTCTGCGGCAGATTTTCCCGTCACAGGCGGTTCAGAAACAAAGGACGGGAATTGTTTTGTCCTGGCAGGCTGGATAATCTCGGTTTTCACTGAACTTTTATCAGGAGAATTATCCCCGGGAATCTGATGGTCAGAATCTACATCCGTGGTAACATCAGGCAGTTCTATAACAGAAGGTTTTGGAATTTCAATAAGAGCTGTTGCTCTGGAACGAAAATTAATTTCATGATTATTCTTTTCTACTTTTAATATTTTCAGTAACTCCTCTTTCATTTCCTGTGCAGAACCATATCTTTCTTCCCGGTTTAATGATAAGGATTTTTCTATTATAGGAGCAAAGTCTCCATTAATATCAGGTTCATAACTCTTAAGGGGCGTGAATTTCCCTTCTGAAAAATTTTCAGATTTTCCTGTCAGAAGATAATATACAGTAGCGCCCAGTGCAAAGATATCGCTTCTGAAACCGAATTCACCTTTTTTTTCTTCAGGAGCGCTGTAATCGCCTGCAGGCAAAATACCTTTAACTTTGGCTTCAGGGTCAGCACTTGAAAGATAAAAATCAAGAAAAACAACCCTCTGATCATTATCTTTAATCATTATATTATCCGGATTAATATCACGATAAATAATAGGAGGATCCTGACGATGGGCATAATCAAGCATATCCAGTATCTGCATGGTCCAGGATTTAACATCTTCCCCGGCAAGGCCGGGATTTCCTCTGTCTTCAAGAATAGACTTAAGGCTTTTACCTTCAAAATAATCCATAACAAGATAATGTCTTCCTTTTTCCACAAAATAATTTGTAATCACAGGGATACAGGGATGACGGGAATTACAGAACAGGTTTATTTCTTCTCTTATTTTCTTTATATAATTTTTAAATTCATTTATTTCTCCGTAATTGAGAAACAGTTCTTTTACGACACACAGGGTTTTAAATCTCGTATCTTCAGCTTTATAAACTATGCCTCCGTCAGATTCTCTGAGTAAGGAGTCAATTTTATACCTTTTATCGAGTAAAATACCGGTGGCAAGAATCTGCAAAGGGGCAATATCTGAGAGTTCACTTCCGCACCTGATACAGAAATGATAATCTTCTATTTTTTCATTACCGCAATTCAAACAACAGGGAAGCATAAAATACAGCCCCTTTCCTTTTAACAATCAAGAGCACAGCGAAATCCTCTTGAAGGATTACGATATTCGGGAACATCAAAACCTCTGTAACTGCATGTAGCAAACTGGCTCTTACCGCCTCTGACTACTTTTGTCTTACCTTTTTCATAGGGACCTTTATAGGGGTAGGGAAAATACCAGTCAGAGGTCCATTCATAGATAGAACCAACCATATCCATAAGACCATAATGGCTCACCCTGTCAGGAAAGCTTCCTACAGAGGGAAGAGTATTAGGATCTATGGAATAACTGCTCCACTCATTGCCCCAGGGATATTTTCTTCCATCTGTTCCTCTTGCAGATTTTTCCCATTCAGCTTCAAAAGGGAGACGTTTCCCGACCCATGAGGCATACTGTTCTGCTTCATAATAGCTTACATTCACTACAGGGCAGTTTTCCGTGCCGGGTTTAAAGTTTCTTCTCCAGTGTCCGATCTTAGCACCTGTTTCTTTTACGAATCTGTCAAACTGGGCATTGGTAACAGGAAATTTATCTATTAAAAAACTTTTTACCAGAACTTTATGTTTCGGATATTCATTCGGATCTGCCTGGTCAGAACCCATCCAGAATTCCCCTGCAGGAACAAATACCATGTCAGGATAATCATCTGCAAGCAGTTTTGCAGGCATTTCAGAAGAAACCAGGGCCTCAATCATTTCTTTTGCAGAGGAAAACCTTTTTCCTGGATCTTCCTGAAGAGCTTTCATTACAATTCTGGCAAGCTTTTTTGATACATTCGGATTGACCTGTTCTAAAGGTTCTATAGTAAGTAACTGAGGCTGAATACCTGACAGCATATGATGCATGGTTGCACCCATCGAATATATATCACTCCGCGGTTCCGGTTTTCCTTTTACCTGTTCCATAGCACAGTAACCAAAGGTGCCTATAATAGTCTTTGTAGTGGTGCTATCAGATGCTATGGTTCTGGCTATGCCAAAATCTATAAGGACAGCCCTTTTATCATGCTCCCTTATCATAATATTTCCAGGTTTCAGATCTCTGTAAACAATAGGAGGGTCCTGATTATGAAGATAATCCAGCACTTCCAGTATCTGAATGGCACAGTTAATTACCTTATCTTCTTCTACAGGTTTTCCGTCCAGTTCTTCAAGTATATTCTCCAGATCCTCACCATTGATAAAATCCATAACCAGGTAATATCTGCCATGTTCCACAAAATAATCTATAACTACAGGAAGACCTATATGGCGCAACTTGCTTAACATGAGGGCTTCTTCTTCAAATCTCTTCACAGCATATTGCTGATCTTCCGGTGCATCATTGCTTAACATCTCTTTTACAGCACATTCTCTGTCAAGACGAATATCTTTGG
>DAIOEN010000213.1:0-12342 GCA_036746235.1 Vulcanimicrobiota bacterium
AAGCTTATGCTCTGTGGTATGATTATGCCGGAGATTTCTATTTTTCCATATGGCAATAAATAAAGACAGGAGAAGAGACTTTTCTTCTCCTGTTTTTATATCTTCTACCTGTTCTATATTTTAATTTTTATTGAATCTAAACAATATATATGTTAAGATTCAGATAGAAATTAAAAAAGAGGTTGTTTTTATGAAACGAACTACTGTTATGTTACCGGAAGATTTAAAGATAAAAGCAGAACAAAAAGCAATTCAGGAAGGTATTTCTTTAAGTGAGCTTATCAGGATATCTCTTGCAGGATATATTAAACGAGGTGTAGAGAAATCAAAAGATAGTTTTTTTTCTGATAAAGAAATTTTTTATGGAAATGTCCCCTGTGACCTTTCTGAAAACCATGATATTTATCTTTATGGAGAAAAATCTTGATTTATATTGATACAGGAGCATTTATTGCCAGATATATACATAAAGACCAGTATCACAGCAAAGCTGTAACATACTGGGAACAAATTGAAAATAGTAATGAACAATGCTTCACCAGTAATTTTGTCCTGGATGAAACATTAACACTTTTAGCACGTCGTACAGATTACAGGTTTGCTTCCCGAAAGGGCAGAAATATTTTATTATCGAAGGCAATTACTATCCTCCGCCCTGCTTATGAAGACGAAGTGCTGGCACTTAATCTATTCGAGAAATATGCTGATCTGGAAATTAGTTTTACTGATTGTATTTCTTTTGTACTTATCAGTAAAAATAAAATTAACACTATATTTTCTTTCGATAAACACTTTTATATCCTGGGTTTTAAGATTTTATCTTAAATAACCTTCTTAATCTCTTCCTGAAGCTCTGCAAATCTATCCTTCATAAGATAAAAAATCTCCTTCCACTTCTCCCTGTCATTAACCTCCGAGGCAGTTTCAAGATCATAAGCCAGTTTCTTGAGCCTGTTGGCACTTATATTGGCAGCTAGGCCTTTTACAGAATGGGCATAGAGTCTTATCTTATCAATGTCTCCTTTATCTATGGCCTCATCGAGCATAGTAAAAGACTCGGTAAAATCTTCAATACACAGAGAAAGAGTCGTAGTGAAAATATTCATATGTCCGCCAAGACGGGACAGAAAAGCAGCTGAATCAAAGATTACATCTTCCTGGGAAACAAGTATTTCTTCAGGCACAGAAGGAGCTTTACCTCCGAAAATCCTCTCTATGACATTTTCTATATCCCTTTTATCCACCGGTTTCGACACATAATCATCCATACCGGCAGATAAACACTCAATTCTGTCTTCTGCCCTCGCATGGGCAGTCATGGCTATTACGGGAATATGTTTCTCTGTATCCTTCTCCGTTTCCCTTATGGCTTTCACTGCCTCAAAACCGTTCATTTCAGGCATCTGTATATCGGTAAATACAAGGTCATAGCTTTTCTCCTTAAGGGCAGACAGGAGTTCTTTACCGTTCTGAACCGCACTGGCACTGTAGCCGAGATTGTGTAATATACCCAGTGCAACTTCACGGTTTGTCATATTATCTTCTGCAATTATTATGGACAGGGATTTTTTCTCTTCCATTCTGTAATCCTTTAACAGACCTCCTATTGCTTTAAGAAGTTCTTTTGCATTTACAGGTTTAGGGAGATAATCATTTACCCCTGCCTTATAGCATTTCACTGCATCTGCCCTGTCGGAATAGGCTGTCATAGCTATTATGGGAGTAAAGGAGCCATTGACTTTTTCTCTCTTTCTAATCTCTTCCGTAGCAGTTATGCCGTCCATTTCCGGCATCATTATATCCATCAGGATAAGGTCATAAGGAACTTTAGATACCGCATCAAGAGCTTCTTTCCCGTTTGCAACACAGTCTGCAGAATAGCCATGTTTTTCAAGTATTACCCTTACGAATTCCTGATTCTTCATATTATCTTCAACTATAAGGATACGATATTTTCCCTTTTTCTTTGTTACAGGTTCGTCAGGTTTTTCTTCCTCTTTTCTCATTCCGAGAGAAACTGCTATTGCACGGTGGACTTCTTCCCTCTTTACAGGTTTGGTCAGATATGATGAAAACCCTGTCTTCTTCATAAGAAGCATATCTCCGTAACGGCATATGGAGCTTAAAAGTATCATAGCAGTGTCTTTCAGAGAGGGGTCGTCTTTTATCTTTTTACCGAGAGTTCCTCCATCCATGCCCGGCATTTCCATGTCTATTATGGCCACATCGAAAGGTTTTCCGCTGTTTTTTGCTTCCTGAAGTTTATCTAAAGCAATACATCCGTCTTCTGCCTCTTCGCAGTAGCATCCGTAATAACGAAGGTAATTCAGGATAACAAATCTGTTTGTTCTGTTATCATCCACTACAAGGATTCTTCTGTCTCTTATATCTTCACTTATGATTTCTTTCCCGTCAGGTTCTATCTGAAAGACTACAGTAAAATAAAAGGTGGAGCCATTATTTTTTTCACTCTCAACCCCTATGGTTCCGCCCATCATTTCAGAAAGCCTTCTGGAAATGGCAAGCCCCAGGCCGGTGCCTCCGTATTTTCTGGTAGATGAAGAATCTACCTGGGAGAAGGATTTAAAGAGTTTATCCAGTTTATCTTCTTCTATGCCAATCCCCGTATCAGTCACGGAAAATCTTATTTTTGCTTTTTCCTCACTTACTTCTTCAGGTTTTATGCGTAAAACAACCTCTCCTTTAGAAGTAAATTTTATGGCATTATTTACGAGATTGTATATGACCTGACAGAGTCTTCCCGGATCTCCTTTCAGGTTAAGAGGAGTATTATCATCTATGTGACAGGCAAAGGTCAGACCCTTTTCGTAGGCAGAAAGGGCCATTGTATCTAAAATATCTTCCACTGTTTTACAGAGATTGAAGTTTATTGAGTCAAATTCCAGCTTTCCCGCTTCTATTTTGGAGAAGTCTAAAATGTCATTTATGACATTGAGGAGAGATGAAGCGGAAAGCCTTGCTACAGAGGCATATCTTTTCTGTTCGGAAGAAAGTTCCGTATCAAGGAGGAGTCCTAACATGCCCATAACACCGTTAAGAGGTGTTCTTATTTCATGGCTCATATTGGCAAGGAATTCGCTCTTTGCTTTCGATGCCGCCTCTGCCGCTTCCCTGGCTTTAATCAGTTCTTCTTCCGCTTTTCTTTTAAGTAAAAGGTTCGTGAAGGTTTCTGCAAGCATCTTGAGGAGTTTTATGTCGTCATCTGACCAGATTCTTTCGCCGGTTGAAGAGGTGAAATTCATCTGGCCCATGAAGGAATCGCCATGCATAAGAGGTAACATGACGACAGATTTCACATTCATCACTTCTGCCATCTTTCTTTCTGTCTCAAATTCAGGAGGCAGTTCTTCAAGGACATTTTTCACGTAAAGAAAACCCTGATTTTTCATAATATTGACTGAATAACTAACAGAATCTGCGGGCATACCTTTCATGGTGTCTCCCTGAGGCATAAGTCCTTCTTTTTCCCATTCATAAGTATGGTCAAGATATTTTCCGTCTTCTGAGAAAAGACCTATCAAAACCCTGTCCTGTTCGGCAAATTCTCCTATTTTCCTGAGGGCCATATTTATTTCTCTGTCCATGTCTTCAGGTTTCAGGTTTATGAAGCGGGAAGAAATTGAGGTAACAAGATGTTCTATGCCCACCCTGTAAAGTATTCTTTCTTCCATGTCCTTTCTGTCGAGAACTCCTGCAAAGATTTCCGTTATGAGTTTCAGAAGCATCAGTTCTTCATTGCTGTATGATATGGCACTGGCCGAATTGACAAAAGCCACATGACCTGTAAGTTTATTTTTTATACAGAGAGGGATTGAAAGGTGTGATAACATCCCCAGAGCCTGCCATCCTTTTTTATCTGCTTCCGCTTCCGGAGGAAGGAGATCCATATCGGGTACATAAATGATTTCGAAATTTTTGAGCTTTTCATAACTCCAGGCGAACTGGCTCATATCCGCCCCGATAGTAAAATCAAGTTTTTCCTGCCAGTCAAAACCTTTTAAAGGCCTGCCATAGTAATAGATTTTGATTACTCTTCCGTCAGGATAGAGAGTAATGGTACAGGTTTCAAGGCCGGTAAATTCGATTATTTCCTTTAAAGAAGCCTCTATATTACTTTCAATTTCTTCAAGGGGAAGGTTTATAAATCTCGCGGATATGGTAGCGGCAAGCTGTTCTATTTTTCCTCTTCTTTCAAGTTCTTTCTTTGACTTTTCCAGTTCTTCTACTTTCTGTTTCAGTTCTTCTATGGTTAAAGTGGTGTCTTTCAATTATTGACCTTCCTTTCTGTTGTCTGAACTCGGATGGGTCGGATTTGTCGGATGGGGCGGATGAGGATGAGCCGTTTTTTTATCATTTTCAATCCACCATGCCAGATCATCAAAGGCATGACTATCAAATTCCAAATTCCTCACGTACCTTCTCCCAGGGTATCCCCTCTTGTCTTTCCTTCGCCTCAAGTAATCTCTTCTTCATAGTATCGTTTGACAGGAGATATTTTGTTTCTATTTCCGAGCTTATTTCCTCCCATATTTCAATAGGAACAAGAACAGATTTTTTTTCTCCTTTTTCATCGATTAAATATTGAATGTCTTTTTCATATTCAAGGAGTGACATATAAAATACCTCCTACAATCTATATTAACGTCCCTTTTTTCATTTTAACATATACCTGTAGTAACAGCAATGGATGGAATTATACTGTAATTATGAGTTTTATAAAACTATACCGACCATATCCTCTGTGTTATAATACAGGTAACATCTAAAAAATCATTTACAAACTCAGGAGATTTATGGAAGAAAAGGCTGAAACATATGCTCACCTTATAGGACAGACAATCGCAGGTGCCTCTAAAGACTCACCTTTTCACAGACTTGGCCGTTTTCTTATAGCACTGCACCTGTCAGGCAATACAAAATGGAAAGGCCATGTCGATAAGGAAAGGGCGGAAAAAAACATAAAAGAACTCGTTAGCGGTGAACTGAAAGAAGAACTTGAAAAAATAAGGAAAATGGCCTTTAAAGATACAGATCTTCCAATGGAATCCGAATATAACTGTCCGGAATTCAGCGGAAAGACACTGGATATAATCATAGCCTATCTGGTTGTAAGTTTCTCCGGCATTTCTAAAATATACCGCTATTATAAAATCTCAAAGATAAAAAACCTCCTGCCTGCTGTCAGACACTTCAGTATTTTAACGAAATTTTCTGTTCTCACCTGTTTTCTCACAGTAATTATCGAAATGTCAGGAGCATTTAAACGGTTCAGACATAAAGACTATACTGCCGGTATATGTAAGATAATCATGTGTATAACTACAGGTATAACAGGTATTGCAGGTATTCTTATATTGCTCGGGAAACTGAATTATTCGATTTATCTCACCCTTATAATATCAACAGTAATGACTGTTATAGCATGGATTGTTTATATATTGTTCAGAAAAGCCAGAGAAGAAATCTTTTTAAGGGAAATGGGATTATGGAAGTAATAATGGAAAGGAAATTATTATGAACGAAAAAGAAGGACACAACCTCAGATATAAGGCAGGATTGTTATTGCTCATTCTCCATTTCATTATCGGAGATGCCTTCGGATATACACTATCGGCCCTTTCGGTAAAAACAGGTCATGAATGGATGTTAAAGGCAGGTATTATATGCTATGGTTCTTCCTGGGTTATTGGAGGATTGGGTGCAATTCTGGCAGGGCCGGAAGGGGTACAGGCAGTAAAAGATATATGGCATCATATATTCAGGAGAAAGCCAAAAACACCTGAGGCAGATACAGACTGTAAATGAATTACCTGCAACTATACCTGCCATACCGTCTGTGCTATAATATAATCGGGAGGTGATAATATGCTGGATATGGAACAGAAAGTAGACAGACTCGAAGATGCAATGTTAAGAACACATTTAATGTTGCAGGGCCTGTCTATGGAAGTAAGTAAAACACAGCAGGAAATAAGAGATTTTAAACTTCATACTCAGACGGCTATAGATAAATTAAATAAAGATATAAACTCTAACTGGGAAAAAATGACAAAAAAAATGGGAACCCTTGTGGAAGATATGGTAGTGCCGAATATAAAATTTATAGCACATAAATATTTTAACTGTAAGGACTGTATAGATTTCTCAATCAGAAGATATAAAGTAAAACCTGATAAATCCGGCGAAGGCAGAGAATTTGATGTTATAGCATTATATCCTGATAAAGTAATTGTAAATGAGTCAAAGTCTAATCCCTGTGATATAGACGATATCAGGAAATATATTAAGGCAGTTAAAGAAGAATTTTTCGAATATTTTCCTGAGTATCAGAATAAAGAAGTAATAGCTATCTTCTCATCTTATTATATACCTGACCATATAAAAACATTTCTCACAGACCGGAGAATATATGCTATGGGTATGAAAGAAGATACTATGGATATACTGAATTTTAATGATATAAAGTAAGCAGCAGATAATTTCTTACCTGCTGCTCATCTTAATCGTGATGCGTAACGCGTGACGGGTATGTTTCACCCTTCACAATTAATATCCTCTGGCAAACTGGAAATGCATCGGGTCATTTGGCAACTGATAGAAACCATGTTTCTGAAATATCTCCGCAATGGCCTTCTGTCCCGCAGTCTGTTTTGACGAGCCCATAGGGTGAGAGCCTGCATTGATGTCCACTGCTATACCCCAAGAATGGGTGCTCAGGGACTTACCGTTTCTTTTGGTTCTGTAGTTATAACATCCGTCATTGGCCTTTATCTCTCCGGAAAGTCCTTTGTCCTTTATTTCCTGAAAGACTGCATTCAATTTTGGAGCAATCTTTTCATTACATTTTACATTTATCATCTTACCGCCGGGGCCTGCAGGCATTTTCACATTGACCTGATTTTTGCCGGCAGGGCCGAACATTTTCTCTATAGCCGCTCTGCCCCGGGGAGGTGTTGTTCCCAGCGTATCGCCGGGGATCTTGCCGGGCTGCTGTGCGCCTGTATCTTTCGCCCCTTCGACTTTAGCACCTGGCGGCAACTGGCCTGCATCAGGTTTTTTAGATTGTTCCGCTGCCTTTACTTCCGACTGTGGACTGGCTTTTTGTCCCTGTTCCTTGAGTGCATCGGGATTTTTCATCAGGGTAAGTTTTCCGTTTACAGTGGGATCAAGAGAATCTTTCTTTGATCCCGTACATATATCTACCCTTGAGAAACCCTTACCGGTAAAAGCTCCACCTGTGTCTACGGCACGAAAATCAATATGTTTGCCATATTTTTTATCTATTTCCGGTATGGTAAAGGAATCCCCGTATTTAACCTGCCCCGATTTATAAAGGTTTTTATCCAGGGCTATAGCCGCAGATTTGGCTTTACCGTCAAGAACATCCTGAAGAGTAGTCAATTTATTACCTTTTTTATCCAGATAACCGCCTTCCATTTTGCTGTTATGCGGATAATAACCTGTACCCTTTGCCGTCCCCATTACCTTTCCGCCTTCTCCGGTGGAAGGTTTTTCCTGTCCTTTCACCTGTTCCGGTGATGTTTTCTGTCCTGTCTCTGTCTGAGATTTTTTTACACTGTCTTTACTGAGTGCCATATTAGCCGCTGTATTTCCGCCTGTTTTCTGACTCTTACCGGCAGAACTGGTTTTACCTGTACTGTGACTCTTACCGGCAGAATTGGTTTTACCTGTGCTATGACTCTTACCGGCACTACCGCTTTTGCCTGTGCTGCGACTCTTACCGGCACTACCGCTTCTGCCTGTACTGCGACTCTTACCGGCATTACCGCTCCTGCCTGCACTGCGACCTGCTCCTGATTTCTTTCCAGAAGCTCCCTTTACTCCGCCGCTCTTTCCATCTGTTCCGAGAACATTACCTAAAAAATTGCCTAATTGTTTGAAAGGATTTTGCATCTCAGAGGCCTTCTGTGATTTATGACTTCTCGTTTTACCTTTCATGGACTTTGAATTACCGGCTTTTGCACTCTTTCCACCGGATACCTTGCCAAGACCGCTTTTTACCCTGGCAGATTTCCCTGCCTTTCCGCCCCCTCCTACTTTAGCAGCGCCTTTCCCGGAAAGACCTTTCATAGAACTGGAACTACTGGACTTAGAAGTACTGGATCTGACTTTTGACATTCATCATCCCTCCTGATTTTTAAACTTTTGCTGAAGTTAATAATGATTATTGAAAATTATGTCTTTAATAAACATAAATTTACTCAAACCTAAATATATAATCACGACAATTCTTTCTGACGTAAAGAACTAATCGGTAAAAATAATTTCTTCCGGATTCTCAAAAGAAATTTCCAGCTGCGCAATTATCTGCGTGGCTTCAAAAGCCATATCAAGTCCGTCATCAAGATGAACGGGATCTTTATCTAAAAAAAACTTCTCCATTTTTTTTAAACCATGTTCATAAATTCTAAATGCATCAAGAGCATTTGTAATTACTGTTTCTAAATATTTATCTTCTACAGTGGAAGGAGATTCTATATCTTCAAAATCTTTTCTGCCTGATACAAGGTTCGAGGTCATCCATTTCAGAGTAGATAAAAATCTTTCTTCGCTTATTTTACCTTCTTTTAACAATTCCACTTCACTTTTAAGTCGCTCAAAATTCGGATTTGTATAATATTCCTCTTCTTCATCCGATATATCATAGTAATTACTGTCGTCAGGTATAGACCCGGAAATTTTTGTTTTCCATGCCGTATCCATTTTTTTTATTTCTTCTTCAAAAAAATCTTCCTCTTCATCTTCATCTTCAGATTCTTCTTCCTGAAGAAGTAACATAGATGTATACAATCTGTTAATTGCCGAAGATGCAAGATCCATTCCTTCCAGAATATGATCACTGTCTCCGTCGGTAAAATATGTATCAATCTCATCAAGGGATTCATTATAAAGTTTAAAAGCCCTGTCTATTCTTACAAGTAACTCTCTTATAACAAAAGAATCATTTTTATATATTTCTTTTATTTCATTGAAAGAAGACATTTCTTCATGAAGTTTTTCCCTTAAATATTCAATTACTTCGCCAAGTTCTTCATCGGCTACAGTTCCTCTGCATACACCTTTCCCAATCTCCATAAGTTCTCTCAATTCAAGAGTTTCATAATCTTCAAGTTCTTCATCTTCCCAGTCAGGAATAGTTTCATCAAAATCTTCTTCATCAAATAACTCTTCCGGCTCTTCTTCATAAATTTTATCTTCCGGAATCTCTATATCAAAAGCATTGCCTATAGCAGAAAAAATATCGTCAATGTCCTCTTTTCTGTCTGTAACACCATTCATATTAAAAGCTTCGCTGAAAGGCTCTACGGCAGTCTTACCGCAGAAAGAACAGAATTTGCTTGTAAGACGTATATCTTTATTACAATAAACACATTTTTTTGTTTCAATCTCGCTGTGAACCAATTAAATTACCCCTTTATATGTTCCATAAACCGGTATTATACCGGAACAGATAAATTCATATCTTTTATAAAGTATTTATATGAGAATCGTAATACGTAACGCGTAACGCGTTACGGGAAAAACAGATTCTCATTCTTCGTTGTGCCCGGACGGTCATGGCCGTTGGTGAGAGGTGAGACGTGAATCCCACTTCTCACTTCTTACTTTTTATATATGTTCTGATACTGAACATAAGCATGTAATAAACATTACTCTCCCGTCACGCATTACGCGTTACACGTGACGAGATCATTATAATATAATCACGACATTTTTATCTGAAGTAAAGAACTAAAAATATCTTCTTTCAGATTTTCAAAAAAATTTACAATCTATAAGGCTCAAATCCGTTCACACCTGATATAGAAACCAGAAACTCATTATTATCTGACCATAGATACTTCATAACGTTTACCGGCCATACCGCTTCCATCGGAGCCGGGTCTGTAAAGTTTTCCCGTCGCCTCATCCACATAAAACCTGTTATTGGAACTGGTATCTTTACCGGCACTGCCATGCCTGGTACCGGGATCATGGAAAGTATAATAAGTTTTACCGTTCTGATCTGTGCCTTTCCCTGTGATAGTCACAAAATGATCGGTAACTTTATCGGCATTATAATTAGAATCTTTATAACTCACACCCACTACAACAGGCTTTCCATTTGAAAGTTGACTGTTGATACGATTTACCCCCTGTCTGGCCTTATCGGAATTTACAGAAATTCTTCCCCTCTTATCTTCACCTGTAGCGATCTGAATTCTGTTGCCTACATCCAGAACTTTTCCGCCTGCTGCCTGAGCCATAGCTTTACTGGCTCTAAAACATGCTTTCTTGCCTGCATCAGGAACATGTTTTCCATCAAACTGACTGTACCATGGGACATTCAATTTGCCTGCTGCAGGGTCTCCGGTAGCTTTCGCTGCTGCCGCAGGGTCTCCGGTAGCTTTCGCTACTGCCGCAGAGTCGCCGGTAGCTTTCGCTGCTGCCGCAGGGTCTCCGGTAGCTTTCGCTGCTGCCGCAGGGTCTCCGGTAGCTTTCGCTGCTGATGCAGGGTCTCCGGTAGCTTTCGCTGCTGATGCAGGGTCGCCAGAAGAATTTCCGACTCCAGTCGGCTTATTCTGTTCAATGGCTTTCACTCCGTCCGGAGAAGTAGCCTTCTGTCCCTGAAGAGCATCAGGATTTTTAATTAAAGTAAGTTTTCCGTTTACAGTGGGATCAAGAGAATCTTTCTTTGAGCCCGTACATATATCTACCCTGGAGAAACCTTTATTAGTAAAAGCTCCTCCCGTATCTACAGCACGAAAATCAATATGTTTACCGTACTTTTTATCCATTTCCGGTATGGTAAAGGAATCACCGTATTTAACCTGACCTGATTTATAAAGGTTTTTATCCAGAGCAATAGCCGCAGATTTGGCTTTACCGTCAAGAACATCCTGAACAGTGGTGAGTTTATTACCTTTTTTATCCAGATAACCGCCTTCCATTTTGCTGTTATGGGGATAATAACCTGTACCCTTTGCCGTCCCCATTACCTTTCCATCCTGGCCGGAAGAAGTCTTTTCCTGTCCTTTAACCTGTTCTGCAGATGGTTTATCCTGTCCTTTTACCTGCCCTGCAGATGGTTTCTGTCCTGTCTCTGATTGAGATTTTTTCACACTGTCTTTACTGCCTGTTTTCTGGCTTCCAGCTGTATTTCTCTGACTCTTACCTGCAGACTGGCTCCTTCCTGTTCTCTGACTCTTACCTGCAGACTGGTTCCTTCCTGTTCTCTGACTCTTTCCTGAGCCGGAACGGCCTGTCGCTTTACTGCCGCCTGATTTCCTGCCGGAAGAGCCTTTTACACCTTCAGTACCTCCCCCTGTTCCGAGAACATTACCTAAAAAATTACCTAACTGCTTGAAAGGATTCTGCATTTCTCCGGATTTTTCCGATTTATGCTTTCCTGTTTTACCCTTCATAGATTTTGAACCGCCGGCTTTCGTACTCTTACCACCGGATACTTTTCCAAGTCCCCCTTTTACTCTCGCAGATTTTCCCGCCTTTCCTCCTCCGCCTGTTTTTGCGGCACCTTTCCCGGAAAGACCTTTTGCAGATCTGGAACTGCTGCTCTTAGAAGTACTTGAGCTGACTTTTGACATTCATCATCCCTCCTGAAATTAAAACTTTTGCTGTAGTTAAAAAATTATACCTGTAAAAAACCTGAATTTAATATATATAAATATACACTCACGACAATTTCACCTTTTGTCAACATCTTCTTTATCAAATATTTCTTCCCCATATTCTTCATTGTCTATATCTTTCGGTATATCTTCTCTCTCAGTTCTACCGCAAAAAAAACAAAATTTACTCGTAAGACATATATCCATCTTGCAATAAATACATTTTTTTGCGTCAATATCCTTCGAAATCAATTAAATTACCTCTTTCAAAAAAATTCCTGTAAAATATATCCTCCTATATAATAAAACTGTTAGATATAGAAAAAAGTTACAATAAAATAATTTTTTTTACAAATTTTTATCAAAAGAGTCCGGCCAGGGGAAGGTAAAGTTTTTTTGCATTAAAATTAGAAAAAATATTTATTCATGTGAATGGTGGAAAAATTTACAAAAAATATTTTTTTAATACTGTCAGAAGGCAATTTCAGAAAAAATATAATAATTATAGACGATCCTTTGATTTCAGAAGATATTTTTTTGCCCTGTATAAATAGGCTTTTATATTATTTTCATCTGTGTTCATTAATGAAGCAATATCTTTATAATTAAGATCTTTTACGAAACGAAGGAACAGAGAAGTTTTATAAGGTTCTTTCAGGGAATTAATTAAAGAATGAACGAACATTTTATC
>DAIOEN010000214.1:0-12128 GCA_036746235.1 Vulcanimicrobiota bacterium
TGAAATTTGTCTCTATAAGTGCTTCCAGAAGCCCTTCCTTGCTGCCGAAATAATAGTAGAGTGTAGGCTTTGTTATACCTGCAGACTCTACAATCTCCTGTACACTGACAGAGTCATACCCCCGTGAAGAAAAGAGTTTTAAAGCACATGATAATATATTTTCTCTGTTATCCATAATATTATTAGTATACCATTTGGTATATAAAATGTCAAATGTTTATTTCATATAAAAAACTCCCCGTAAAAAGGGAGTTTTTTGAATTTTTTGACTGTGTCATAAATTTTGTGTAAACTTCTATCGAACCTTTTACACCCTCGATTTTTTAATTACTTTCATAAGGCTTTTCATGATATGTTCCGTCAATAATTACCTTTATATCCTTTTCATATGGTTCGTAATATTCGGTGCCGTAGCCATGTTCAGATAAAGCTATGCCTTCTACTGCAACTATATTTCCTTTTTGTAGAATCTTTTCTATCATGGCATCTGCCTCTTTATTCTCTCCTTCTTCAATATAGCCGAAATCCAGAGTTGGGTAATAGAAATTCTGATCATAGTATGTTTCCAGTTTTTCAAAAAAGGCGTCATTCAGATCTTCCAGTTTTACAGCAGACGGAAGCACTACTCTGTCTTTTTCATCGATAGGCACTGCTGCTACTTTTACAGATTCAGGAGGTTTTTCATGATATGTTCCATCAACAATTACCTTTATATCCTTTTCGTATGGTTCGTAATCGTCGTCGCCGTAGCCATGTTGAGATAAAGCCCTGCCATCTACTGCAACTATATTTCCTTTTTGCAGAATCTTTTCTATCATGGCATCTACTTCTTTATTCTCTCCTTCTTCAATATAGCCGAAATCCAGGGTCGGGTAATAGAAATTCTGGTCATAATATGTTTCCAGTTTTTCAAAAAAGGCGTCGTTCAGATCTTCCAGTTTTACGGCAGACGGGAGCACTACTCTGTCTTTTTCATCAAGAGGCACTGATGCTGCATTTACAGCTTCAGGAGGTTTTTCATGATATGTTCCGTCAACAAGTACCTTTATATCCTCCGCATAAGGTTTATAATCACTGTCATCCTCGTTAGTAATAGCTCTACCTTCTACTGCAACTATATTTCCTTTACTCAGAAGTCTGTCTATCATATCATCTACTTCTTTATTCTGTCCCTCTTCGATATATCCAAAATCCAGGGTGGGATAATAAGAATTCTGATCATAGTAAGTTTCCAGTTTTTCCAGAAAGGCATCATTCAGATCTTCCAGTCTTACAGCAGACGGGAGTATTACTTTTTCTTCTTTCTTCTGTGAAATACCACTTATATTCCAGTTCTCAATCTTTGACGAATCCAGCTTTTCTCTGTCCTCCGGTATAAGGAAAAGACTTCTCATGTTTCTTACTTCCTGTGTGGGAGAAGGTCTTGCACCTGTTCTTGATATGAATACAGGTTTATTGTCAAGGAGATCGAACTGAGCATTGTCAAAACATAATCCCCTTTCACCCTGGTTTACGTCACTGGATTTTACTCTTCCTTCTTTAGAAAGCCTTTTTAATATTTTTTCAGAAACTTTCGAAATAGTCTCTTCTTTTTCATCAAATAAAATATCGAGGTTTTTCTTTTCTTTTTCCGTAAGTTCTTTTTTTGTTTCTATTGTTTCTAATTCCCCGGGGTCTTTTATTTCTCTTATCTGGTTATCTGTAGAAGTTGCTACAAATATAGATCTATGTTTTGTCAGATATTCAAAACATTCGGCAGCTCCCGAGTTTTCAGAATAAAAAACATTTGTATCTACTTTATCTCTTAATCTCTCTTCTTTCTCAAGCTCCATAAGTTTCTGTGCCTGAGTTTTGCTTACATTCTGCGGCCCTTTATAAAAGGTTTTTATTTTTGAACTTATTGCCTCTCCTATACTTCTCATGAAAATATCGCCTCACTTTATTACTTCTCTTAATAATTATAAGAGATACCACAGAAAAGATAAATAAGAAAATGTTAACATTGTGTAACATTTTTATATGAAAATGATGAAATCTTATGTTTCACTGTCTATTAATTTTCATATTTGTTTGTAACCGCTCCGGTCATGCCGGTTAGCCCGAAATTACGTAAATCTGAATCTTTACAATATATACTTCATGAATTATAATCTGTATATTCTGAAATGCCAGAGGTGAATAATTTGTCTGATATACTTGTTTCCGGCCTTATAAATATAGAAACTACACTGCGGATAGATAGTTTCCCTGTGCCTTATTTTCCTGTAACATATCCTTTTTTCGGCATAAACAGCACTGTGTCGGCTGTAGGATATAATGTAGCCAAAGCTCTTACTGTACTTGGCAATAAAGTAAATTTTCTCTCTGTTACAGGCAGAGATCTGGCTGGAGAGGTGGTGCGAAAAACACTTACTGGAGATAATATTTCAGGAGCTTATGTCTTACAATCTATAGAAAAAACAGCACAGTCTGTTATTTTATTCGATAGAGACGGAAAACGTCAGATTCATGTGGATCTCAAGGATATACAGGAATATATATATCCGGAGGAGATTTTTTTTGAAGCAATAAAAGATTGTTCACTGGCAGTACTCTGTAATATTAATTTTTCAAGACCCTTTTTGAGAAAAGCAAAAGAAATGAATAAAGTAATTGCCACGGATGTTCATGTAATTTCAAATCTTTATGACGGATATAATCAGGATTTTATGAGATATGCAGATATTCTTTTCATGAGTGATGAAGGTCTTCCGTGTCATCCTGTAGAATGGGTAAAAGAATTATTAAATGTTTACGGCACTGAAATTATAGCTGTAGGCCTTGGAAGAGAGGGAGTTCTTCTCTCTGTGAAAAGAGATAATTTTATAGAAAGAATACCTGCAGTTTATACAAGAGATGTCGTAAATACAATCGGTGCGGGAGACGCCGTTTTTTCATCTTTTGTTCATTTTTATAATAAAACAGGCGATCCCTATGAAGCTATAAAGAAAGCAGTTGTTTTTGCTTCTTATAAGATTGGATGTCATGGAGCGGCAGATGGTTTTCTTGATGAACACACTTTAAATGAACTCTGTTCTGACATATATAAGTCAGGTAAATAGTGAGGATAT
Source organism: Vulcanimicrobiota bacterium (assembly GCA_036746235.1). GTDB lineage: Bacteria > Vulcanimicrobiota > SpSt-956 > SpSt-956 > JAKJGF01 > CALARM01. Next base: position 3,111 of record DAIOEN010000214.1, read on the forward strand.
CACTATTTACCTGCTTCTAAAAAGTCTGTCCTATGCCAATGACAGGACGGGGCGCTTCTCCGTTATTTTTGATTGCGTAATCCAGCCTTACTGTTCCTATGAGAGGAACGCTGATTCTTACACCAATACCTTCATCACTTTTTATATTATTAAAAAGTCCTTCTACGGAATCCCCTCTTGAAGCATTTCCTGCGTCGAAAAAAAACGCTCCCTGAATTACCTTACTCTTCAATATGGGAAATCGGTATTCAGCCTGAAATAAACATACCCTGTTACCTGAAAATTCTCCCTGTTCGTAGCCTCTCAGCGTATCATTACCGCCCAGGTAGAATTGATCGGAAAGAGGAATATCGCCTGAACTGGTTCCTCCGAGAAATCTGAAGGCCAGCGTATGTTCTCCCATGGGGATATATTTTCTCGTGTCAAAAGTGCATCTAACAGGATCTGTCAGTACAAGTCCACCTGGAAGCCATTCTTTTATTATATGAAAATTGCCATGTTCAGGTGGTAACGACGAAGAATGAGAACCTGTCCCTCTTCTCTTCACCCTTCACTCTTCACCCTTCACGATGCTCATATAAACTTCCAGGTGAACTATTACCCTCAATTCTTACCTTCGGATCTCAGATTAATCTCAAAAGAGAAATTGGATGTGATTTTTTGGTCATTTTTTTCTTTATCTCCGGCAAAACCGCAGGAAATAGAGCCGGAAAAGAGTTTATCTCCTGTTTCCCATTTCTTGCCGTCCGTTGAAAAGACAGGAGCACCACAGGATGGAAAATAAACATATACAGGTATATGGAATTTTATTTTTACAGGTTTCTCATTGTCCTGCAATGAAGCTACAGTGCCTGATATTGCTAAATTAACAGTCAATTCGTAATCCTTCGGTGCATAAAATATCATTTTACACACACCGGAAGGATCTTTTGAAAGACCTGTCAGCTCTTCTCCCGAAATAGTGCTTAAATCCATGATTTTTGCATCGGACGGAGGAGATATTTCCTCACAGCTACCGAATGTGGCAAGGGCCGTAAACATCAAACATACCAGAAATATAGTGAATATTTTTTTGTATAACATTTTATTTTTTTCCTCCTTAATTTTCTACTAAGAACTTAGTATTTTTTGCTAAAAAAATAAGCACCTCCTTTTTTTGTAGTCTACTAAGAGCTTAGTAATTTAATCTAAAAAAATTTAGTCTTTTATTATCTTCTTAAAAGCCGACTGCTATCAAAATATACTGAAGCCGAACAGAAATATAAAGCTCAAAGCATATATTATTGCACAATTTAAATAAGAAAAGAAACTTCTTTTATATTCTGTTGAATAAATATTCTTCAGTCTTCCTTCTATAATCTTTTTATTCCTGGCAAAAGATGGGCAGTCATAGGCAATTTTCTGCACCCGGTGCTGAAATGTAACCAGTTTAAGCATTGCGTTGGCTATTGATTTTCTCTCTTTTAGCTTTTCCGCAGCAATTCTGTCACATATATATTCTTCTGTTTCTTCCAGCTTTTTTATTGCTATGGCCAGAGGAAATACGAAAATAAACATTGATTTTACCATCTGTAAAAGCGTAAAAATAATATGGTCTTTTCTTTCTATATGAGCTTTTTCATGATTTATAATGGCCTGCAATTCTTCTTCATTGCAGTGGCATTTTAGTGACAGAGGCAATACAATGACAGGTTTTATTAACCCGAATACAAGCGGCGTATTTATATAATCACTGAATCTTATATGACTGTCATCTGTATCTTCGGTAAATGTTTCTAAAAGTTTTTTCCTGAATAGAATATATTTAATAAGATTATTAATTATCAGATAAATACCGAGTAAAAAAATGGAAAAGCTTATATAAACAGTTTTCTCTATGCCTAACCTGGAGGCCGCTATATCTCCGCAGGTTATCTCTCTGTAACATGTGTCACTCAATGAAGCCCTTATTATCTTCATATTATTAACAGAACATCCCGCTCCTATTGTCAGATATCCATGTTCAGGGAGCTTATATAAAACAGTACTAGTAGGATTATAGCATAGTAAATCATATATAAAGTGTACTATTACCATTGACCATATAATATATTTTATGCCGGGATTTTTTATACGGCTCGCTATTATATATGCAAATCCTGTGGCAAATAGAAGATTTAAATTCATATAAATAATTTTTTTGAAAAATATAATCAGAAAATCTGCCATTTCTTTCTCCGGAAACTTTCTTTGTAATTTAAAAGCTTTAGATAACATTTTATCTGAAGACACTTATCTAAATAATTTATTCAAAAAGAGTTAAAATTTATCTTTTAACTCTTCCTCATAATGCTCTACTTTCTTTTTAAGTTCCTCTATTTCATGCTCACTCAAATGATCTTTTGATTTAAGAAAACAACTGAAAAATTCTGCAATATTGTTTTTGAAAAAACCTTTTGTTATTTTATTTATAAAGCCTACGGCCAGTTCTTCCCTTTTCTTTACAGGAAAGTAAAGATAGGCATTGCCTTCTTTTTTTCTCTCAAGAACCTTTTTTTTGTAGAGATTACCCATTATTGTCATAATAGTAGTATAGGCCCTTTTGTTTTCAGGATAAAGGGTTTCATGTATTTCACTCACGGAACAGGGCCTGTCTTTATCCCAGATAATATTCATGATCTGTAATTCCAGATCTCCCAGATGTAAATAATTATTTTTATTAATGGTTTTATCCCCTTTTTTGTGCCCCTTAATTGATTAGTACTAAGAACTTAGTAGATAATATCACATAAGAAAAAATCTGTCAAGTTATTTATACTCGACTTTGGCTATTTTATTTAGGACTTAAATTAAAGCCTTATAAAAAGAAATTTTCTTAAGTTAAATCAGGTTAAGGATTTTCTTAACCAGGCACACTTAACCTCAAAAAAATAAAATTTCCTATGTAAGCCAGTAAAAAAATAGAACAAATCTGATTACAGATTAGACTTACTTATTTATTTTCTATTAATTCCCCATCATTAAGCCAGTATCTTACCGTTTTTCTGACAGTAGGATTACTGGCTCCGTCATTCGGCCCATGAGTAATCATTTTTATAATGATCTCTCCTGAAGCTATTGAAATGCTTTCCACTATAACCCTGTCTCCCAGATCGGTGGATGCAACATTAACTGTTTTCCCTTTCTGGTTTATTACAGCCTCAAGAACCCTGAAAGAGCCACTTCCGCCTGTTGAATAAACGAGAATTACAGCGCCGTCTTTTTTTCCGTCACCATTCAAATCCCCGAGAGCTATCTTATCCTGAGAATATATTACAACACTGAGAGGATAACCTCCCGATGATTCTACTTCATATTTACCGTCAATAAGTCTGACAGGTTCAGGGAAAGCTCTGGAGTAAATTCTATAGGTTCCGTTTTTTATAGTATTTATCGTTACTTCTCCTGGTGAACCGGATTTATTTAATGCCTTTAATGATGCCTCTCTTTTTATTTTAGCTTCTTTATTGTCAGGGTTTATGTCCAGAGTTTTATCAAAACACTCAATAGCTTCCGTATATTTCCCTGCATCATATAAAGCCCATCCTCTGGCAAACCATGCCTTTTCATAGGCAGGATTAATTTCCAGGGCCTTCTTATATGCTTTCAGTTCCATATCAGTTGTTTTTCCGTTAATTCTATAGCAGGCTACCCCTATGTAATACCATCCTTCAGCATAATAAGGATCAAGTTCTGTTGCTTTTTCAAAACAGTATAAAGCATTTTCTGTGTTGTTACTATCAAGAGATTTTTTCCCTGCTTTGACCCACTCCTGAGCAGATACAGGATCTCCTGCCATGACTGTCTGAAAATTAGATAATAAGATTACTAAAACCAGAACACATGTCAGAATATTTTTCACCATAATAAATCCTCCTTTTATTCATCATAAATTATAAGTATGAATATCCTTTAAAATAAATTCTATAAATATAAACTTTTTTCCTGTTTGAATTATTATATTTATATACTATAAATTTCATTCTTTTATCTGACTTGCATTATAATATATTTTGGAGTATATTTTTATGGACATTTTACTTTTAGAGGAGAATAATTATGAAAATACTTGATGAGATATGGAAAAGAGGGAAGGATTTCCTTTCTGTTGATTATCCTATAATTTGCGGAGGCATGACATGGGTAAGTAATTATGAGCTGGTAAAATCGGTAAGTGATAACGGAGCATTTCCTGTATTTGCCGGAGGGAATATGCCGGCAGAGCTATTTGAACATGAAATTGACAGGTCTGTGGAAAAACTGAATAAACCCTTTGCCGTTAACCTGATTACCATAGCTCCAAATTACAGAGAACACTATAAAATACTTCTGTCTAAAAAGGTTCCCTTTGTAATTTTCGCAGGGAGTTTTCCGAAAAAATCAGATGTAAAGATTATGAAGGAAACAGGAAAGAAAGTCATGTCTTTTGCTTCCGAAAAATCCATAGCAAAAAAGCAGATAGATTTCGGAGTAGATGCTCTTATACTTGAAGGAAGTGAGGCAGGAGGCCATATAGGCCATGTATCTCTTACTGTTCTTCTTCAGGATGTTCTTTTTGATATGAGGGATTTCCCTGTCTTTGTTGCAGGCGGTATAGCCACAGGTAAGATGATGGCCCATCTTCTGCTTATGGGTGCCTGGGGATGCCAGCTTGGAACACGTTTTGTCATGAGTGAAGAATGTACTGCCCACCCGAAATTTAAAGAAGCTTTTATGAAGGCAAGAGCCAGACAGGCTATTGCAACACCTCAGTACGATTCCAAATTACCTGTTGTGGCAGTGAGAGCAATAAAAAATAAGAGTATGAAAGATTTCGGCAGACTTCAGCTTGAACTTTTAAATAAACTTGAAAGAGGTGAAATAACCAGGGAAAAGGCTCAGTATGAAGTTGAGAATTTCTGGGTAGGAGGACTGAGAAATGCCGTTATTGACGGAGATATCGATAGTGGTTCACTTATGGCAGGGCAGAGTGTGGGACTTATAAAGAATATAAAGTCCGTAAAGGACATTATCAAAGAATTCATAGACGATGCAGAAGAAGAATTTCAGAGAATAAAATGTATTCTGTCTTAGCAGAATAATAGGATGGCTCCCGGGCCATCCTATTTATTAAAACCTGCAAACGTTTCGAACCATTTAATCATATCTTCTTTTTTCTCAAATACCTGAATTACTTCAGGAACTGTGCCTGTTTGCTTTTCTATTATTACTTTTCCTCCTTTACTTAATGTATCATCTCCTATTAAAATTGCTTCTTTAAGCACTCCGTATAATCCTTTGTTCAAAGCTTCTTCCATTTTATTGAGGGGGATAATAAAATTCATATGAAATCTCCTTTAAATGTTAAATGAGAACCTGTTCCTCCCTTCACTCTTTACTCTTCACCCTTCACGATTCCCATATAAATTAAATTCTGTAAATTATAAACTATACTATATTCTTTAAGATTCTTTTCTGACAGGTAATTTCCCTTTAATTTTTTATAATATGAAGAGATGTTGCTTTAAAACATGCCTTTACGATTTTTTCTTTCTTTAAATTCATTTCTTCCACAGATTGTTTTGTAACATAGGAAATGAGCGGAAATTTGCAGTCCAGTTCAACTCTGTAATAAAAACCTGAAGCTGTTAAATTTGTTATTTTTCCTCTGTACCAGTTCCTCAGGCTGCTTTTAAAATCAGTTTCCTCAGGAGCAATGATAACATGTTCCGGTCTTATAAAGATTTTTACTTTTTCTCCTTTCTTTATATTCCCTGTAGCTTTTATAGATTCTCCGCACGATAATTTTACCGTAACAAGATTATCGTTTATTTCCTCAATAAAGCCTTCCAGGATTGTTTCTACTCCCACAAAATCTGCCACCTCTTCGCTGACAGGATGATTGAACACCTCATAAGGAGTTCCCTGCTGCAGAATCCTTCCTTTCCCCATAAAGGCCAGCCTGTCTCCGAGTATAAGCGCTTCATCTCTTACATGAGTAACAAATATTGTTGTTATGCCTGAGAGGAGTTCTTTAAATTCATAAATTAAATCTCCTCTTGCAAGAGGATCTAATTCCGAAAAAGGTTCGTCCATCAGTAATAATTCCGGTTCCGTTACAAGGGCTCTTGCTATACTCACACGGGCAGTTTCTCCTCCTGAAATTTTTGCCGCCCTTCTTGATGACAGATGGCTTATGCCGAGCTTTTCCATCCACATGTTTACTTTATCTTTTATGGTTGTTCTGTCTTTCTGTCTGAAATTTAAACCGATGGCTATATTTTCAAAAACAGTCATTCTGTACATAACAGGTGATTGGAATATGAAAGAAATTTTTCTCCTGAGATAAAGGTCTGTTTTGCTGCCAATCATATGACCGAAAATCTGAATTTCCCCCTGATTAAAAGATTCCAGCAGTCCTGTTATGCGAAGGAGTGTACTTTTTCCCACGCCGTTAGGGCCAATTATGGTGAAAATTTCTCCTTTTTTTACTGTCATTTCATCTATATCCAGAATTGTATCTTTACCGGAGATTTTTTTTAAATTTTTTATGCTTACCGTATCAATCATTTTTTTATAAAGAATCTTTCTGCTGTATAATAGTAAGAATGAGATTTACCAGAAAGGTAAGAAGAAGTAATATTGCTGCCAGAGCAAATGCCATATCGAAATTACCTTTATTTGTTTCCATTACTATGGCAGTAGTGAGAACTCTTGTCTGATGTTTTATATTTCCTCCTACCATCATAACTGATCCTACTTCCGATATAATTCCTCCGAAACCTGCCATTACGGCTGCAAGGAGAGGTAATCTTGCTTCTTTTAACACAACAATAAATACCTGCCATTTAGATGCTCCCAGAGCCATAGTCTGAATATAAATATTTCTGTCAAGCTGTTGTACCGCAGACATAGAAAGGCCTGCTACTATAGGAAAGGCAATTATAAACTGTGCTATAACCATGGCATAAGGTGTATAGAGGATTTTTGTAAATCCCAGTGGCCCGCTTCTCCAGAAAAGAACTGTTACAAAGAGACCAACTACGACAGGAGGTAAGCCCATGCCTGTATTTATAAGGCTTATGATAATTTTCTTCCCCTGAAAATCCTTCATGGCAAGTAATACCCCTGCAGGAATGCCAAGGAAAAGGGATATAAATACGGCAGAACCTGATACTATAAGTGAAAGAATTAATATCCTTATAACCTCAGGATCCGCCGTAAGTAAAAGTAAAAATCCTTTTTTTATGCCTTCAAAAATAATCATTCTAAGGAGTAAACTATCCTCCTGTCAAGCGTTACGCGTTACGCGTCACGATTACGATTACAACCTGTCAGGAATAAATAAAGGTGTGCCGAATTCTTTTACTCCGAAACTTTTAATTATGTTCTGTGCATCAGAGGAAAGTAAAAAATCCAGAAAAGCTCCGGCGCCTTTCCTGTTGACAGAGGGAAATTTCTCTGCATTTACTGTAATTGCACTGTATATATTAATTAAATCAGGATCTTTATCCAGTAAAGCTGTGATTTGCAGATTTTTTTTGAGATAGAGAAATGTTCCCGTGTCTGTGAGGGTATAGGCATTTTTCTCATTTGCTATCTGCAATGTCTGAGCCATACCCTGTCCTGCTTCAATATACCACGAACCTTCAGGTTTAATCCCTGCTTTCTCCCACAGAGCCAGTTCTTTCTGGTGTGTTCCAGACTCGTCTCCCCGTGAAATAAAATTAAACTTTCCTTTGCCTATTTTCTGAAAAGCTTCTATGGCTCTTTTACAGGATTTGATTTTTGCAGGATCATCGCCGGGGCCGGCTATGATAAAGAAATTATGCATAATTCTTTCTCTTGCCGAACCATAACCTTTATTCATAAATTCTTTTTCTGCTTTTTCACTGTGAACCATTACTATGTCCGCTTCACCTTTTGCTGCCATAGTTAACGCCTGTCCTGTTCCTACTGCCAGAGGTTTGAGTATATATCCGGTTTTTTTCTGAAATATTTCACTTAAAAGATCCAGAAGGCCTGTATCGGATATGGAAGTCGTTGTCGCCAGAATTACTTCTTTACCGGTATTTTCACAGAAACCTTGTACAGAAATATTTACTATAATTAAGAAAATTGCTGTAATAATTAACAGATGTTTCATAAAATATCCCTCTTTCTTTATGTGATTTTATAATAATTTTCTTCTTTAAAGATAAAAACCCTTTAAAATGGTGAAGAGTGAAGGTTTTATTATAGTTAGTTTTATAACTACCCATAAATAATAACCTAGTAATAATCTATATGAAATTTTTGTATAAAATAAAATCTTGCCAGAATTTCCCGGAAGTTGTATATTTTATATAAAATTTTTCAGGAGAAATAACATGAAAAAAATCTGTATTTACTGTTCATCAAGTAACAGAGTTAAATCTTCCTTCTTTAACGCAGCTATGGAACTGGGAGAAATAATAGGTCTTAAAGGCTGGACTCTTGTATATGGAGGGACAAACATAGGACTTATGGGGGCAGTTGCAAAAGCAGTACATTCTAAAGGAGGTTATGTTACAGGTGTCATACCGTCTTTTCTTAAAGAAAAAAACATAGCCTATAATGAGTCAGATGAACTTTTTATTACTGAAAACATGAGGGAGAGAAAGAAAATTATGGAAGAGGCATCGGATGGTTTTATTGCTCTTCCCGGAGGTTTCGGCACTGTTGAGGAAATATGTGAAATTTTGACTTTAAAACAATTGCAACTTCACAATAAACCTGTAGTTTTTCTAAATATTGACGATTACTATAAAAATTTAATTGATTTTTTCGAACATATGTACAATGAAAATTTTACAAAATCAGATTATAGAAAGCTTTATTCTGTATTACCTGATCCACAAAGTGCCATTTCATATATTGAAAACTACATAGTATGAATTTTCATAGAAAAATATAGAAAGATTCTACAAAAACCCTTTGGTCTCACTGACAAAATAAGGATTCTCATCAGTTAAGACCTTAGCCTTACTATAGAGGCGTCCC